>CAZPAL010000120.1:0-1572 GCA_964584525.1 uncultured Dehalococcoidales bacterium
GGTTTTGATGCTGCCCCAGGAGGTCAATTCAACCTTGCTTTCAGTCAGGAAGGATAGTTCAGGTGATTCGCCGATGGCGGTCAGCACCAGGTCCGTCGGCACCACGAACTCAGAACCCTTGACCGGCACCGGCCGCCGCCGCCCCGAGGAATCCGGCTCTCCCAGTTCCATGCGCTGGCACTCCGCGCCGCTTACCTTATTATTTTCAGCTATGATTTTTACCGGCAAAGCCAGGAACATCAGTTTGACGCCTTCTTTTTCGGCGGCCTCAATCTCCTCGGTGTGAGCCGGCATCTCGGCACGGCTGCGCCGGTAGATGATGGTCACTTCCTCGCTGCCATGCCGCAAGGCCGAACGGGCGCAGTCGATGGCGGTGTTGCCCCCGCCCACCACAAGCACCCTGGCGCCGGCCGGCAGAGCCTGGCCGGAGTTGACATGGTTCAGGTATTTCACCCCTTCCATCAGGCCGTCGAAATCCTTGTTCCAGTTGGCTATTCCACCGTCTTTTGAAAGATGGGCACCCGAAGCTACGATGGTAGCTTTGTACTGGTAGGTCATGTCTTCCAGATACTTGACGCGGGTATTGAACTTGAAATCCACCCCCAGTGCCTTCAGCGGGGCTACCTCAGCCTCAATAATACGGCGCGGCAGGCGGTAAGAGGGAATGCCTGCGTCCATCATACCGCCGGCGGCCGGCCGCTCGTCGAACACCGTCACGCGGTAGCCCATAAGAGCCAGTTGCCGCGCCGCTGCCAGGCCGGCGGGACCGGCTCCAATCACCCCTACCCTATCTTTCTTGCCCGTTTTGGGGGGCTGCATTGGCTTGCTGATACCCACGTCGGCCGGCAAGCGCTTGAGCGCACGGATGGATACCGGCTGGTCGATATTACTACGCACGCAGTTGCCTTCGCAGAAGGCTACACAGGCACGGCCGGTGATGCCGGGCAGGCAGTTGGTTTGCTGTATGATCTCCAGTGCCTCGTTGTAACGGCGGTTACGCACCAGTTCGACATAGCCTGGGATGTCCTGCTGGATGGGACATGCTTCCATACAAGGGGCCGATACTTTAGTTATGTAATCTAATTGCCCATAAGCAGGATGGCTTCCGACCGCTGCGTGAAACTCAGCGGCGTAGGCTTTAAGGCTATCCAGCACGGGCTTGACCGCCTGGGAGCAGAAGTCGCACCTGGTGTTTTGCTGCACGCCGGCTGCCAGCTCCTGAATAAGGGCTACGTCCCCCGCCCTGCCCTGCCCGTTTACCAGCCGCTCCAAGGCTGCGCTGATAAGCCGGGTGCAGTTGTAACCGGTGCTGCATTCGCCGCAGGCCAGTTTGGATACCTCACGCATGTAGGCGCCGACCAGCGCCACCACATTTACGGAGGCGTCGGCTATCACCATTCCGTTCCAGGCAATCAGCGCCTGCACCTGGTGCCGGTCGTAAGCCAGCGACAGGCCGATTTCCCCGGCGGTGATGCTGGTGCCTCCCTGGCGCGCATCAAGGATTTTGTCGTTCCAGCTGCTGAAAACTGCCTGGCTCACTCTATCACCTCGTCGTTCCGGCAGGATTTAGCC
>CAZPAL010000120.1:1582-5156 GCA_964584525.1 uncultured Dehalococcoidales bacterium
GATTTCGTTATATTTTTCCAAGACCTTGACCTGAATCTGGGCCAACACTTCCGGTGTCAGGTGGCGGAACCTGCCCTGCAACCTGGTGTAATCGGCGAGGGGTTTGAGCACGGGCAGGTCCAGGTTCAGTTTGTACTTGCCATTCTCCACTTCGTAGAGCGGGAAAACACCAGTCTGGACGGCCAGCCGGCCCAGCCTGACGCTAAGGTCGCCGGCACTGCGCCAGCCCGTGGGGCAGACCGAGAAGACATGCAGGTATGAAGGGCCGGGCATAGACAGGGCTTTTTTAACCTTGTCCATCAGGTCGAACGGATAGCTCGGACAGGCGGTGGCAACATAGGGGATGTTGTGCGCTACCGCGATGGCCGGCATATCCTTCTTCCATGAGAACTGGCCGATGCTCTTTTTACCGGCCGGGGAGGTGGTGGTGGAGGCGCCGAAAGGGGTGGCTGAAGAGCGCTGGATGCCGGTATTCATGTAGGCTTCATTATCGAAACAGATATACAGGAATTTGTGCCCGCGTTCCATGGCGCCTGAAAGCGCTTGCAGGCCGATGTCCACCGTGGCGCCGTCGCCGCCGATACCCACCACCTGGATATCCTCGGTTGGAATACGCCCTTTGCGCATCAGGACCTTGAGCCCGGATTCCACCCCGGAAGCCACCGCCGCCGTATTCTCGAAAAGGGTGTGTATCCAGGGAAGTTCCCAGTTGGTATAGGGTATCTGCGAAGCGATAATCTCCATACACCCGGTGGCATTCACCACGATGGTATTTTTACCCATGGCTTTGGCGGCCAGGCGCAGGGCCAGCACCTCGCCGCAGCCGATACAAGCGCGGTGGCCCGGTACGAAAGGTTCGTCTTTGGAGGCCAGCCGCGGGGCATAAACGCTTAAATTTGGCATGTTAACCTCTTACCCCGTAGATTTGGTACAACTCATCACTGCCGCTCCTGGCGATGTCCTGCCCTTTCCCGATGATAGTCTCAAAATCGGCCTGGGTGATGTCGCGCCCCCCCAGGCCGCCTACGAAGCTGACCACCTTAGGGCGCGACGGCTGATCGAAAAGAGCGGCTTTCACTTCCGAAGCTACCGGGCCGCCGGGTCCGCCGATTGAAATCGAGCGGTCCAGCACGATAAGCGTCTCGGCTTCTCCCACGGCGGTGAGCAACTCCTCGAATGGGAACGGCCGCCACAGGCGCAGGCGTAAGAGCCCCACCGGTACCCCTTCCGCCTGCAGCTTATCAACGGCAGTCATGGCGGTTTCGCTGAAACTACCCATAGTCAGGAGCAGAGTTTTAGCACCTTCGGTTTTGTAGCTTTCCACCGGCGCGTATTTGCGGCCGAAGTGTTTTTCGAAATCTTTCCAAATGTCTATAATCCTGTTCTTGGCCTCCCTGAGATTGACCTCCTGGGCCCATCTGGCTTCGCTAAAGATGACCGGCGGGCCGAAATCGCCCATGGCTACCGGACGGGAAGGATGCAGCGGCAGTGGGTAATTGTTGGTGGGGAGGAAGGCTTTGACCTCCTCTTCCTCGGGGAAGAGCATGGGTTCAATCATGTGTGAAAGGTGGAAGCCGTCGAGGTGTACCATGATGGGTAGCAGGATGGCTGGGTCCTCGGCGATGCGGAATGCGCAGATGGTCTGGTCAATCACTTCCTGCCCGTTCTCGGTAAAAACCTGTATCCAGCCCACGTCGCGGCAGGACATGACATCGGAATGGTCCCCCCAGACGCTCAGCGGGCCGGAGAGCGCCCGGTTGGCCACGGTCATGACGATGGGCAGCCTCATCGAGGAAGCCACATACAATACCTCGTGCATCAGTTCCAGGCCCTGGCCGGCGGTAGCGGTAAAAGTTCGGGCGCCTGCCGCGGCTGAACCCAGGCAGGCGCTCATGGCGGAATGCTCGGATTCCACAGGGATGTATTCCGCGTCCAGTTCACCTTCGGCCACCAGTTCGGCCAGGTGTTCCACGATGTGGGTTTGCGGCGTGATGGGATAAGCGGCAATCACATCGGCGTCCGCCATCTTGACCATTTCCCCGATAGCCACCGACACTTCCATGCCTACCCGTTTAGCCATTTAGGATTCCTCCTTCATGCTGATGACCCATACCGGGCATTCCCGGGCGCAAATGCCGCAGCCCTTGCAGTAATACAGGTCGGCTTCGAAATAGCCATCCTCATTTTGCTTGATGCAACCTTCCGGGCAGTAGAGCTGGCAAACACCGCACTTGATGCAGCGGCCAAAATCGTACTCGGGTTTCTGGGAACGCCAGTCCCCGGTGCGGTAGACGCTGGCGTTGCCGGGTTCGGTCACGATGCAGCCTATTTCCAGGTCTTTCCAGGTTAACTGATTTTCTGGTTTGGCCATCTAAGCGGGCTCCTTTATTGCGGTTTCCTCGTAGGCACGGGTCATAGCCTTGAGGTTTTTTTCGGCCAGCTTGCCGAAGCGGTCCCTGAGCGGCATCTCGATGGATTCCATTTTAATCACTCCGGATGCCTTGACCAGGGCTCCCAGCATGGTGGTATTGACGATAGGAATCCCCAGCACCTCGCGCGCAATCCTGTTGGCATCGATGGAAGCCACCCGCCAGGCGCTTTTTATCTCGGATGGAATGGTTTCGGGGTCTCTCGTGTTGACCACCATTGTTCCATCCTTTTTCAGGCCGGCCGTCACCTTGACGATATGCAGCAGGCCTGGGTCCAGCACCATGACGATATCCGGTTGGGTCACTTCGGCTCTGATGCGGATGGGTTGGTCGCTGATGCGCACGAAAGCCTGCACCGGCGCTCCGCGCCGTTCCGGACCGAAACTGGGGAAGGCTTGGGCGTATCTGCCTTCGGCGATGGCCGCGCGAGCCAGCAGTTCGGCGGATGTCACGGCTCCCTGGCCGCCTCGGCCATGCAAACGGATGGCGATAATGTCAGCGTCTATAGCTTTCCTCCGTCTTAAAAATGCCCCTGGGGCGACTCGAACGCCCGCAACCGGCTTCGGAGGCCAGTGCTCTATCCACTGAGCTACAGGGGCGGATGCACAATTTTAACCTATTACAGCCAGCCAACGCAACCGGACGCGCATGGCGGTCATGTCCAAAACTAGCGCCCGTCCGGTGCCGTTCTGCCCCCGGACGGCACCAGCATGAATGAACGGTTGGCGGACTGCACGATTTTATGCACCGTGCTTCCGTAAAACCAGGCTTCCAGCGCTGAGTGGACGTGGCTGGCCAGCGCTATCATGCCGGCTTCCATCTCTGCGGCCTGCTTGAGGATTTCTTCAGCCGGGTCGCCCAGCCTGACCACAGTTTTGGTGACGGCCGGCGTCCCTGCGAACCCGGCGGCTGCGCCTTCCAGATATTGCTTAACCCTTGCGCTCTTAGCCTCCAGGTCAAGGTCTTTGTGAGGGATGTAATTGAGTCCCCCCACGGTATGCACCTTGTGCCCTTTTTCGATAACCTGTATCAATGTGATTTCCATCTTCAAGCGCTCGGCGAGCCGCTTGATGACCGGTAACACGCTGCTGCTGGCTTCGGGCCTCAAAGACCATGAAGTCGGCGAGCACCTTTTGAAGCTGATC
>CAZPAL010000121.1:0-5097 GCA_964584525.1 uncultured Dehalococcoidales bacterium
TGTGTTGGGTGTGTTTGGTGGGGGTGTGGCTGAAGGACAACTCATTCTTGCCGGGACCGCGGCAATCATTGGATTAACCCATACTCTCATCGGGCCGGATCACTATCTGCCGTTCATCATGATGGCGCGCTCTACCGCCCCGATCCAGGGGAAGCCGAAGACGATAATGGCCAGCCCTGCGACGTTCAACACCAGCCCGGTAAGCCCCAGAATCAGGCACAGCACATAAGCCAGGTTGTATCTTTTTCCCGTTTTGAAAACTGGCGCCAGCAGCAGGCTGGAAAAGGGAGCCACGATGGTCATTATCACCGCCGCCCAGGTGTGGATGGTGTGCACGGCGGTGTGCGGTTGGCCCGGGATGCCGCTGGGGAAGATAGCGATGGCGACAAAACCCAGGCCGGAAAGCAGCAGCGTCGCGTAGCCGGCTTTAACTTTTTTACCGGGCATGCCTGTGCGGCGCAGTTTCCAGGCCAGCATAAAGAGCGTCACTCCCAGCAGCGAGAAGAGCACCGTCTGCACCCATCCGTGGGGGTACCATACCAGCATGCTGACCGTCTGTGAGATGGGGTTGAAAGCAGGATGGGCGGCTTCCAGCACCAGGGTGCCTGAAGCGAAAATAACCGGCACGAGCAGGCTCAGATAGCCGCTGACATTCTCGGTCAACGACGAAAGCAACCCTCGAGGTTTCCTGCGGGACCCGCTTTCACCATCTTGCCGGCTTATCGTCATTTTACGCTCCCTCTTGTCACATCTCACCTTTATACCGATAAGCGCCCCGGGACACCGGGTTGAAACCCGGCGCGTTTTCAGCTTCAGATGATTATAACGTTATCGGGATGCAAAAGATAGCAACGGGCGGACACCCGAATCCCAGACAGCGCCTCCTTTAATCTAGAATTATTCTATTTGTTTTCCCATGAATTATAAGCCTTCTAACGCTAGTCGGGAAACATCTGCTTGCCGGTTGATGTAACCGTCAAACAGGCATAAAACCAGGCGCGAGTGCGCTAAATCGCCGTCATCCGCTTCTTAATCAAAGCTTTGGTAAGCTGGTAGTCGGTTTCCAGGTTCAGCCAAAATCTAGCCGGAATTTCCGGCATAACGGCCTCGAGCTGCAAGGCTGTTTCCGCGGTGATAGTCTTTTTGCCGTTGATAATCTCGTTAATGGCGTTTAATGGCCTTTCCATGCGCGCCGCTAATTCTTTTTGAGATAATCCGCGTGCTTCAATTTCCTCGGCTAGATACTCGCCCGGGTGGATAGCGATATCCGGATAGATTTCTGTTTTAGTTGCCATGGTAGTCCTCAATATCAATTATTCTTACCTTATCGTCTTCGACCTTTTCGATAATCAGTCGATAGTTGCCTGTGAGAGTGATTGCATATTGTCCAGTTCTGGCCCCTTTCAATGGGTGCATTCTCAAAGCTTGATGTCCGTAAAGCTGAGAGAAGGTATCAGTTGCTTTGATAACAGCCAATCTCTGAATGTATTTTCTTCCAATCGAGACCCCGAATAACCTGCCAGCTTCGGAAAGGTTGAGATAGGCGTTACTCAAACGGTGAGATGAAAATTCTAAATACACCCTTACACCCTATAGATATAGTGTATATAAAATACCCAAAACTGTCAATGCAGTGTACTCGTCCAGGTGATCAGCAACACTTTACTCCTTTCCTCTTTCTTAACAAACTTGTAGGGAGTCACGTAAAAAGTCCGGAGTTTTCATTTTCCGATGTCCGACACATCTTAAATCCACCGAAGAAATTCGGTGCATGGCTGGATTGACACCTTATGCCTGCCAGTATAAGATGTTGGCATCTTTCTATGACCCTTTATAACCCGTAAATGGAGGCCGGCATGGCCACAGAGAAAGAGACCAATAAATTCCAGGATCCCGCTAACGGGAAAATCCTGATATCGAAAAGTGAACTGGAACTGCGCGCCAGGTTACCGCATACCGAGGGAGCCAAAAAGGATCTACCCCCCGAAGAAAGCTATCATGCCCTCATTCAACTCGGCCAAGATATGGGTCAGGCTGTCGTGATGCTAAGGGATATTGATGGCAAAGAGGGTGTCCACGTATTTGTTGGTCCGATCTGGGCTCAGATTACCGGCTACTCTGAAAATGAACTCCTAGGCATGTCCTTCTTTGAGCTGGTCAGCCCCAAGGACAGATAATCCTCAATAACAAGGCATCGCCAGAAAATGTCCGGCAAGCCAATACCCAGGCAGTTTGAGGCATCAATTATGCGTAAGGATGGCAAAGAAGCCATCATTGAGATCTCTAGTGCCGTTAGCCAGCGGGGAGACATCCCGACTAATATTTTGTACATCAGGGATGTCACCCAACGCAAAGAGATGCAGGCAGAACTGGAGAAGTCAGAAAACTTGTATCGTACAGTCTTCAATACTACCGGAACGGCGATGCAAATCCTGGATGGTGAGGGTAACATCATGCGGGTGAACGAAGAGTGGGTGAACCTATTCGGTTATACCAGCCAGGAGGCTGAAGGTAAGATTCACCATACCGAACTTCTTCCCAAGAACCGAATCAAATTCCAGGAAAATATATTCCATCGCAGGTTAGCTGAACCAGACTCTGTGCCAAACACCTACGAAACCCAGATTATAGATAAAATGGGTTATAAGAAAAATGTTTTAATAGCCGCCAGCTTGATACCCCAAACCGCCATGCGTGTGATTTCGCTTCTGGACATCACTGAAATCAAGCAAATTGAGAGGCGCCTTAGAAACTCGGAATCCCGCTTAAGGTTGCTATCCAGGCGCATCATAAAAGCCGCAGAAGCGGAGCGGGTGGGCATCGCCCGTGAGCTACATGATGAGCTAGCTCAGGGATTGGTAGTTACCAGACTAGAGGCTGTATCTCTGGCAGACAAACTTCAGGAATCAAGCCAGTCCAAACAAATAGCCTATATCATTGAGAAGATAGACAAACTCCTCGATGACGTACGCGACATATCATCCAACCTCCGGCCAAAGATGCTTGATGAACTGGGATTAGTCGGTGCGATACAGTGGTATGTTAGAGACTTCGAGCGCCGCACGGGTATACCTTGCTTTTTGGAAATAAATGAGAATGCCGTAGGGGTAGTGGCGGGCAAAGAATTGGCCATTGAAGCCTACCGCATACTTCAGGAGGCCATGTTGAACGCGCTCAGGCATTCCAAGGCTGAAAGGATAGTTATAGGTGTCTCCACGAAAAAAGAAAAACTGATTATTTCTATAGCCGACAACGGTATCGGAATTAACAAAAGGGAAATTGATAGCACCACATCACTCGGGCTACTGGGTATGCAAGAGAGGGCATCACTGGCCGGTGGCAGTTTCAATTTGCGAACCCGTCCAGGGAAAGGCACTCGCATCATTTTATCCTTTCCCTTGTCCTCAACGGGATTACTCGACCATACGGAGATGCGCAGGATATGATAAGAGTACTGCTGGCTGATGATCACACCTTGGTTCGGGCTGGCGTGAAACATCTTCTTGAGGAAACTGGTTCTGTCGAAGTCGTAGCTGAAGCTGCGGATGGCAGTGAAGCGGTGTCCGAATTCCAGCGTGTGCACCCCGATGTAGTTGTACTTGACATATCCATGCCCGTGATGGATGGTATTGATGCCTGTAAGAAGATAAAAGCGCTGGACGCAAATGCTAAAATCCTCATCCTTAGTGTACATACCGAAGAGCAGTATGCCATACGCCTTATACATGCAGGTGCCTTGGGTTACATCACCAAGCGGGTCTCCTCCAGGGAACTCCGTGAGGCTGTTATTTCAGTAGCCCACGGGGACATCTTTCTACCCCCGTCTATTAAAGACCTCGTTATGAAACAACTGCTTCATCTGAAAGGGAATGTAGAACCCCTGGAGACCTTGTCAGACAGGGAACTCCAGGTATTTAACATGATTGCTCAGGGGAAAAAGATGAGGGAAGTGGCGGCTACCCTTTGTCTCAGCGAGAAGACGGTGGAAAACTATCGCTCCCGTATCCTTGCGAAGCTCAACCTCCAGAGGAGTGTTGACCTGGTTGCCTTTGCCCATCAGCACGGTCTTATCTAAAATCCTGTATCCAATAAATTAAGCCCATTCCCCTACCCTAAAGTAGGTGCTTTCCCCTATACCAATTTGAATCCTTTCCCCGCATACAAACCACTAAATGCCAGTGTATAGTTGCCTACAAGCTGACGTGCCAGTATGTGGGTGTGCTTGCCATTAGTTCCGGTACTCTCGTTTTTGAGGAGCAGAGTCATGCCAGCAGAATCGAAGAGTGTGAATCACCGCAAAACTCCCCGCACAACTATAGGTTTACGCAGTGCCACCAAAGTTAAAATGGACGAACACCGGGCACCGGGGCAGTGCTACGACGGGTTTCTGTGTCAGATGGTTGATTTATGGGAAATACATCATTCACAACTCAGCAATCAAGACTCCAGAGGGGGGAAAGCAAGGTGATTGAGATATTTTTCTTCCACAACAAACTTAGATGGCTTGCCTCCCCCTCTGGCGTGGTAGGCCTTGTCTGTAATTCGGGGTTACCTCTGTATGAGGCATTAAATAAATAGCAATGTGAAAACGAATGTAAGGAGGTGGCAGCTGAAGAAAAGAGTTTATCAGCCCAAGATAGGATAATAGGAAAGGAGAAAAAGATGACAGAAAAGTCGGAGGAGAAACAGAAATCCAAGGACATGTCTAGACGTGAGTTTCTCAAAGACGCAGGGCTTGTTGTGGGGGGAGCCGCGGTTGGTTCAATGGCGGTACTTAGTGCCTGCACCTCTGAGAAGACGATTACCAACACAATGACCAACACGACTACTGCTACGGTCACGTCACCTGCTGTTACAACAACCGCAACCATTACGCAACCTGTAGCAACAGTCACGACACCTCCTGTTACAAAAACGATTGAAGTGCCAGTGAGAATAGCAGCAGCAAAAGTAGCATTGAGTTGGGACGAAGTTAAATGTACTGGATGTGAGTATTGTATCTATGCCTGTTCCACCGTCCATGAAGGGGCGACTTCCTCGGCTCTAGGAGCCTGTCCGAGTAATAGCTTCAGCCAGGCATGATTTGTTAAAATAGGG
>CAZPAL010000122.1:0-4953 GCA_964584525.1 uncultured Dehalococcoidales bacterium
TTTGCGGAGGCCGATAAGAGCCACTTCCATGTTGCGGTTACAGTGGGGGCAGGTGGTTTCCAGCGTAACGCCCTGGCTCATGACGCGCTCTATAACCACCGAAACCATCGAATCTATATTATCAAGCCGCTCATCCAGCATATCCAGCCGTTTGCGCAGGTTATCCAGCGTTGGTTCATCGTCCTTTTTTACCGGTTTGGCCATCCCGACCTCTTTGCCAAATTTCGTCCCATTATAGGCAAGCCCGGCAGATAAGTCAAAAAATGACGCTTATACCTTGCTTATATTCTTGATCAGGTTAGCCATCTCGATAGCGCCGGCGGCGGCATCAAAACCCTTATTGCCCATTTTAGTACCGGCCCTTTCGATAGCCTGTTCAAGGTTCTCAGTGGTGATTACTCCATTGATGACCGGTATACCGGCATCCAGGGCCACGCGCGCTATGCCCTTGCTGAGTTCGCCGGCCACGTATTCGAAATGCGGCGTCCCGCCGCGGATGATGGCCCCCAGGCAGATGATGGCGTCGTATTTGCGTGTCTGCGCCAGCTTGGCAGCTACCAGCGGCACCTCGAATGCCCCCGGCGTCCAGGCTGTGTCCACGTCATCGATGCTCACGCCGTGCCGGGTTAGGGCGTCGTTAGCGCCGTCCAGCAGTTTTCCGCTGATGAATTCGTTGAAACGGGAGATTACTATGCCGAATTTAAGTCCGCTGCCCAGCAGGTTGCCTTCAAAAGTCTTGCCCATCGCCTCTCCTTTACTCGCCGGATTTGGTTTCGTTGGCCGTATTGCCCTCAATTTTTAACAGGTGCCCCATTTTTTGCTGTTTGGTTTGCAGATATTTCAGGTTATAGGGGTTAGGCGGGATGATTACCGGAACCGTTTCCACTACTTTGAGCCCGTAGCCTTCCAGGCCAACCACCTTTTTGGGATTGTTGGTCAGCAGCCTTATCTCGCTGAGGCCCAAATCTACCAGAATCTGGGCTCCGATTCCGTAATCGCGCAGGTCGGCATCGAATCCCAGGTGGATATTGGCTTCCACCGTATCCATGCCCTGGTCCTGAAGGGCGTAGGCACACAGCTTGTTGTGGATGCCGATGCCTCTCCCCTCCTGCCTCATGTAAAGCAGCACCCCGCACCCTTCGCCGGCTATCATTTTAAGCGCTGCCTCCAGTTGTTCGCCGCAGTCGCAGCGCAGGCTGCCGAAGACGTCCCCGGTCAGGCATTCGCTGTGCACGCGCACCAGCGCCGGTTTGCACACGGCCACGTCTCCCAGCACCAGCGCCACATGCTGGTCGGCGTCAGTTTCGCTTTTATAGGCTACCGCTTTGAAGTCCCCGAACTTGGTGGGTAATTTGGTTTCGGTTACTTTGCGCACCAGTTTCTCGTGGCGGCGGCGGTAGGCTATCAGGTCGGCGATGCTGGCGATTTTCAGATTATGGGCGGTAGCAAAATTCTCCAGTTCACCCAGGCGCGCCATGCTGCCGTCCTCATTCATGATTTCACAGATAACTCCCGCCGGGTAAAGACCGGCCAAGCGGGCCATGTCCACGGCGGCTTCGGTATGCCCCGCGCGCACCAGAACGCCCCCGTCACGGGCACGCAAAGGGAAGATGTGCCCCGGGTGGACGATATCCCCGGGTTTGCTGGCGGGGTCAACCAGCACTTTGACAGTGTGGGCGCGGTCATGGGCCGAAATGCCGGTAGTCACGTTGTGCTTGGCTTCAACCGATACGGTGAAAGCGGTACAGTGGGCCGATGTGTTTTCGTTGACCATCATGGGGATTTTCAGTTCGTCCAGGCGCTCGCCGGTCATGGGCGCGCACACCAGGCCCCGGGCATGGCGCACCATAAAGTTGACAGCTTCCGGCGTGACCTTTTCGGCAGCCATTAACAAGTCGCCCTCGTTCTCACGGCCTTCGTCATCGACGACGATGATGAGCTTGCCGTTTCGGATATCTTCTATCACTTCGGGGATGGTGGCGAATGCCATAATACCTCACTTTAGCATAATGTCTGGTTAAAAACCATGAGATTTTAGGAAATCCAGGCTGATGGTCTGCCCGGAACGATGCATCAATTGTTCCACATACTTTGCTATTATGTCTACTTCCAGATTGGCTTCGTAACCCGCCTTCAACTTGCCCAGGGTGGTGTGCTCAAGGGTAAAGCCAACAATGGAGACGCTGAATCCCTCTTCATCTCGTTCGACCACCGTCAGGCTGATGCCGTCAACGGCGATAAAACCCTTTTCCACCACGAACCGCATCACCTCCGGCGCAGCCGAGATACGGATAAGAGTCGCCCCGCTTCCCGCCCGGCGGGACACCACTTTCCCGGTGTCGTCAACATGCCCCTGCACCAGATGCCCGCCCAGGGATTTTTGCAGCGTAAGCGCGTTTTCCAGGTTGACCCTGTCTCCCGGGAGCAGCCTATCCAGGTTGCTGCGGTCCATGGTTTCTGGCATGATGTCAACTTTGAAGGAATGGTCGTCAAAGCTGGTTACGGTCAGGCAAACCCCGTTCACCGCCACGCTGCATCCGGGTTCCATGTCCTTGACCACCGAGGAAGCCTTTACGGCCAGGGAGCGGTCGTAGAAAGCAATGACGCTGCCAACTTCTTCGATGATTCCGGTGAACATGTCCGTCAATTATATATGGGATGAGGATACATATCCAATGATGACCGTATCGGTGCCGCAGGAGAGGGTACTCACGCGTTCCAGACGGCAGGCATCGGCCAGCAAGGCGACGCCTTTCCCGCCTACGGCGTTCTTGCCCTCCCCGCCGATGATTATGGGGGCGATGAAAGCAACTACTTTATCCACCAGTTTCTGGTCGAAGAACGAACCGATGAGCGTCCCGCCGCCCTCGACCAGCACGCTGGTAATCTGCTGGCGCCCCAATTCTTCCAGCAGCAACCTGAGGTCAATCACATCGTTCTCGGAGGGCAGCACTTTGATTTCTGCGTTGACAGAGGCGAAGGCTTTGATTTCAGTCGCATCAAGCTGCCTGCCCACTGCCAGCAAGGTATGCCCCTGCTCGCTGAACAGCCGGGAGGAAAGGGGTGTCCGCACATGGCCGTCCACCACCACCCTCAGGGGCTGCTGGCGCGCGGTGCCTCCCCGTCCCCCTGAACAGCGCGCTGTAAGTTTGGGGTCGTCGGCTATCACGGTGTTGGCTCCCACCATGATGGCGTCGTTGGTGTAACGCAGGTGGTGGGCGAACTGGCGGGAGTCTTCGCAGCTTATCCAGCGGGAATCCCCGCTGGCGGTGGCGATTTTCCCATCCAGGCTTATAGCAAATTTGACAGTCACAAAAGGGATATGGCGGACGATGTGTTTAAAATAGGCTTCATTGAGTTCCAGCGCCGCCGTTTCATCCTCCCCTATGCGGGTGCGGATGCCGGCGGCTTCCAGTTCCGCCAGGCCTTTGCCGGCAACCAGCGGGTTGGGGTCCGCCGTTGCAGCATGAACCTCGGTAATACCTGCCTGGATGATAGCCTGGGTGCAGGGCGGTGTGCGTCCGAAGTGGCAGCAGGGTTCGAGGGTTACGTAGAGCGTGCCGCCCGCGGCCTGTGCTCCCGCTTCTTCGATGGCTATGATTTCGGCATGTTTGCCGCCCGGGGGTTGGGTAAAGCCTGTGCCCACCACCTTGCCGTGCTTCACCAGCACGGCACCCACAGCCGGATTGGGGCTGGTCTGTCCCAACGCCAGGCTGGCCAGCGAAAGGGCCTGCTGCATGTATTCCATATTCGGGCACATTCTAGACCAGCTTTTTTTAAAGTGCAAATAAACGGAGGCAGAAACAGTGTTCTTGCCTCCGTTAACGTATTAGGCTGACAGGTTAGCTGATGGCGTAGATAACCTGCACGGTGAGGGTGATTTCTATCTCACCGGTGCTGATGGGGGTGGCGACGGGCAGCGCGTTCTCTTTAACCGAGGAGTCGTTGCGGTAGATGATGGGCGGAATCGAGCCGCCGGATTCGGTGACGTAGGTAGGCTTGCCGAGTTTCACTTTAGCCAGGCTTGCCAGTTGCTTGGCGCTGGCGTCGGCCTCGGCCATGGCCAGGGCGCGGACCGTCTGAGCGTGCGCTTTTGGGTCCGCCACGGTGAAGGTGATGCCGCTGATGCGGATGGCATCGCCGCCGGCGGCAACCGCGCCGTCGATGATTTTTCCGGTATCGGCGATACTGCGCACCTTGACTGCCAAAGCGTTATTGACCCGGTAGCCGACCAGGGTTTGCGTCTCTCTTTCGTAGCTGTAAACCGGGTAGATATTGTAGTAGCGCGTGGTTATATCTTTGTCGGCAATCCCGTTGCTCTTGAGAGACGCCATCACTGCCGCCATGGCTGCCGCCGCTTCCTGCTGAGCGCCGGTTACGCTGGTGGCCTGCACCTCGATTCCCAGTTCCAGTTCGGCCAGGTCCGGAGCAACGCTGATTTTACCGGTGCCGGTCACCCAGATACCCTGGTTTTGCTGGCTGATATTGCCCAGGTATTTCAAATCCGGTGAACTCGAACCCGTGTCGCTCGAAAATGTGCTGCAGCCGCTTATGCCTAGCGTCAACACCGCCAGTGAGGCCGCCACGGCCAGGATGACTAGTTTCTTACTCATTATTCCTCCCATTCAATTTCGGTTTGAATTATTGACTTGTACTCATTATAACGTCAAGTGCCGGGTTTGGTTACTGGTCATAATCGGGGGCTTGGGAGTATAATAACCGGATTAGGAGCAAAAGATGGGCAATAATCTAATTCGCGAGCTTATCATCATCCTGCTGGTATCGGTGTTGTTATATGCCGGGATTAACGCTACCGTACAAAATTCGGAAGTGGTCGGGCCCAGCATGACCCCCAACCTGCTGGATGGTGAACGCGTTATCATCAGCAAGCTTTCCTATAAATTCGGCCGGGCTCCCGAGCGGGGCGACGTGGTGGTTTTCACGCCTCCTTCC
>CAZPAL010000123.1:0-4900 GCA_964584525.1 uncultured Dehalococcoidales bacterium
GCTATCAGCAGAGCTCCGCAAAGTTGCAGAAACCAGTCAGCAACCCAGTATTCCAGCCCCACATAGCGCCTGTGATTATTTTTCCACAACAGGACTACTATCAGCAGCAGAAAGGCACTGAGTATGGCGTTGGCGAAGGTAACCGTAGCCATACTAGGCGCGAACATTCAGTTTCCTCAAACTTTATCTCCCGCCAGCCCGGGTTTAGCTTCGGTGGGCAAGGCTATCCATTTGTTTTGGTCCCGCAACCGCTGCAGAAAGCCACCCGTCTTAACCATCCGCTCCAGATGAGACCCGGCATGGCGCCGCCTGTCCACGGAAGCCATCAGAATCAACTCCTGGCTGGTGAAATTGCTTCGGGTACTTTTTTCCATCTTTTTCGCTCCTCGCTTGTTACAATGGGTGCCATGCGATTCAAGGATTACCGACAGCTCCCGCCTGCATCTGCTTGAGCTGCTGCGGAGTATGGGTGATTGTGTTGCCTCCTGTCGCCTATGCTCAGGCTGCCATCAGCATCCTGTTCAGCCCGGTTGCCGCCGCGTCATCAACGGATACTTTGCCATCGCTGGACGCAGTCCATTTGACCCCTTCGGGGGTGGTAATCTCACCGTTTCCATTGGAATCCCATGAGCCGCTACCGGGGAGAGCGTGTATAACAGTAACCCGGCCAGGGCGATGCACCAGTAGCGCCACTTGGTCAGTTTGAGCCCACCCCAGAACATCAGCCCTATGCTGACCAGCACGATGATGACCAACCCGGGGAAGACGTCCGCTCTGGGGATGCTGAACAGATTGGTGGGGAGCGTACCGGGCGTATGCCCGCTGGGCAAGTCCAGGTAATCGGCCACCGGTAACAAGAAGATCATCAAGAAACTGAGCCTGGCTGTTATGGGAATCAGGTCCGCCATCAGCGACGGCCAGGGGGTAAGCCTGATAGGCAAGCGCTTGTAAAAGTACAACACTGCGAAAACCTGCGACGGTGGCCAGGATGAGAGCCGGAACGCCGTTGAAAACGAACCCGACAAAGAAGCCAACCAGTACCGAGACGAGCACGGGGAGCCTTTGTTTAGAGAACAGCCGGGCGATAATGTGCATGTTTCACCTCGCTTGCTGCAATTGCGAAGGATTATAGAAAAACGCCGGAGTATAATCAACTGGGAGCCCCGCTCCATTGCAAAAATCCGTTAAGCCCATTAAAATAAACCTCAGAATCAATTGACCGGCACCGGCGGGCGGCAGAGTCACAACGACAGAGGTGCGTAGATTGGTCACACACCGGGTAACAGATGCTATGAAGCGAAAGCGCGTCGGCCCTGTTTTGACTCGTTTGGGACGCTTTGTGCTGCTCCTGAGCAGCGCGCTGCCCCTGATACTGGTAACCGGATGCCAGGGCGTACTTTCCCTGCAGCCCAAAGGGCCGGCGGCGCAGCACATCGCCAACCTGTGGTGGTTCCAATTTTTCCTGGCGCTGCCCTTCTTGCTGGCGGTAATTATCCTGCTGCTGATTGTCATCAGGCGGAAGAACGGCTCGGGCGAAAGCAAGCCCCGCAATCACGGCATGAAGATGGTCTTGTGGGGTGGTGCTATCCTGCCCGCCCTGGCCATGCTGGCTCTTATGTCCCACACGATATACACCCTGGTCGCGGTGACCGAACCCGCCAAGCATGCCGAACTTGGCGTCGAGGTGGAGGGGAAGATGTGGTGGTGGAAAATCGGGTACTCCCATGGCGAAGAGATGATTTATACCGCCAATGAGATACATATTCCGGCAGGCGAGCCGGTGGCACTGGAATTGATTTCAGACAACGTTATTCACAGCTTCTGGGTGCCCGAATTGAACGGCAAGCGGGACCTCATACCAGGAATGACGAGCGGGTTCTGGATTCAAGCGGACAATCCCGGAACCTACCACGGCCAGTGCGCCGAATTTTGCGGAGCGCAGCACGCCAAGATGCATTTTCTGGTCATAGCCCATGAGCCGGCGGAATTCGCCCGGTGGCTGGAAAGTGAATCCCAACCCTCCCGGCTCCTGGCCGAGGGTGAGGAATACTTCCGCGGACAGCAGGTATTCGCGGAGGCCGGATGTGGCATCTGCCATACGGTTCGCGGAGCGGGTGCCTCCGGGACAATCGGCCCAGACCTGACGCACCTCGGCAGCCGGCGTGATTTGGCGGCAGGCACGCTGTCCAATGTGCCGGGTAACCTGGCGGCCTGGATTGTAAATTCGCAGCATTTCAAACCTGGAAACCTGATGCCGGCGATGCCGCTCCAACCGGCGGATTTGATTGACATAACGGATTATCTGCAAAACCTGCATTAAAGGAAAACCGTGATGACGAACGACCCGGATATTGAAAAGAAGCTGGAAGAAGCGTGGTGGAACCCCCGTGGGCTGGCTTCTTTCACCACCGTAAATCATCGCGTAATCGGCGTGCGTTACATCGTAACCGCATTTATCTTCTTTATCCTGGCCGGGTTACTGGCGCTGATGATGTTGATGCAGCTCTCGGGCGATAACCAGACGTTGCTGTCCGCCGAAACCTACAACCAGTTCTTTACCATGCACGGCATTACGATGTTGTTCCTGTTCGCCGTGCCGCTGATGGAGGGAGTCGCCATATATTTCCTGCCCTTGATGCTGGGCGCGCGGGACATGGTTTTCCCCCGGCTGAATGCATTCGGTTACTGGGTTTATCTGCTTGGGGGCATCGTAGTCTGGGGCAGCCTTTTGATGGGCAGCGCGCCGAATGCCGGCTGGTTCAACTATGTGCCGCTGGCCGGGCCGGAATTCTCACCCTCTATCAACATAGACATTTATACTACCGCTATCAGCTTCATGGAGATTTCGGCGTTGGTCGCCGCCGTGGAGTTCATCATCACTATCTTCAGGGTACGCGCGCCCGGTATGAGCATCAGCCGCATGCCGCTTTTTGTCTGGGCGGTGCTGGTGATGTCATTCATGATTATCTTCGCCTTCCCCCCGCTGGTGCTGACCAGTATCTTCCTGGCCGCCGACCGTCTGATTGATACCAACTTCTTCAACCCGGCTCTGGGGGGCAATCCGTTGCTGTGGCAGCACCTCTTCTGGTGGTTCGGACACCCGGAAGTTTATATCATCGCCGTGCCTGCTTTCGGAATTATTTCAACCATCATCCCCACTTTTACGCGCCGGCCGATTGTCGGCTATCTGATTGTGGCTGTTTCGATGCTAATGATAGGTGTGGTGAGCTTCGGCTTGTGGGTGCACCACATGTTCTCCGCCCAGGAATCGATTCTGGGTATGAGCCTCTTCGCCGCCGCCAGCATGGCCATCGCTCTGCCCAGCGGAATGCAGGTTTTTGCCTGGATAGGCACCATCTGGGACAGCAAACAGGTAGAGTGGCGCACGCCGATGCTGTGGGTGACCGGGGCTATCGTGATGTTTACCATCGGCGGGTTGACCGGCCCCATGCTGGCCGCCATTCCCTTTGACTGGCAGGTGACAGATACCCATTTCGTGACGGCTCACTTTCACTATCTACTGGTCGGCGGCTCGATTTTTCCGCTGATTGGCGGGCTTTACTACTGGTTTCCCAAAATCACCGGCCGGATGATGAACGAAAGGCTGGGTAAATGGAGCTTCTGGCTTTCTTTCACCGGCTTCAATATCGCCTTCTTAATCCTGCACTACACCGGCTTGATGGGTATGCCGCGCCGCGTACACACCTACACCGCCGGCCAGGGGTTCGACATCCCCATGCGAATCACGTTGCTCGGAGCCTTGATTCTAGCCACCGGGCTCGCCGTTACGCTCTGGAACGTCATAACCAGCTTGCGCCGCGGAGCGCCGGCCGGCGATAATCCCTGGAACGCTCCAACTCTGGAGTGGGCTACCACTTCGCCGCCTCCGCTCTACAATTTTTTCCATATCCCGGTGGTGCGCAGCGGCAATCCTTTGTGGGACGACCCCAGCCAGGTGGAAGGCCCGCATGGCTATCAAACGGGCACTGACTACCGCGAGACAATCGGCACATCGGCATTGGATGCCATTCCCGAGCAGCGTATCGCCGTAGCCGGTAACTCGATATGGCCGCTGTTGCTGGCTGCCAGTACAGGCATCGTATTCATGGGCTCTTTGATTGACCTGATTTTTGTGCCCATCGGGGCGCTGTTGAGTTTTATGGCGCTGGTCGGCTGGAACTGGCCCGGCAAGCAGCGCCGGAGGGGACTGTAGCTATGGCGGAAACGGAAAATATCGTGCTTGCGCAGCACCTGCCGCTCAACCTGGATAGCCGGCGCTCGCCGTTGTGGTGGGGATGGGTGGGCTTGATGGTAATCGAAGCTACCGTTTTTGCCGCGCTCATCACCTCGTTCTTTTTTCTGCGCTCGTACTCCCCTGAATGGCCCATGGGCAACGTTGGACGCCCCGATTTACTCCTGCCTACCATCGGGACATTGTTGTTGCTGGCGAGCAGCGCGCCGGTTTACTGGGCCGACCACCGTGGCCGCCAGGGCGACCGTCGTTCGCTGGTAATCGGGTTGGTGACCGGCCTGTTGCTGGTCGCAATATTTCTTGGACTCAAGATTTACGAGTACGGCCACGCAGGTTACAGCTGGAGTACCAATGCCTACGGTTCGGTGGTTTTCTTCATCATCGGCTTTCATACGTCACACGTGATAGCGCTGGTGCTCAAGACAGCGGTGGTGCTGGTAGCGGCGGTGCGGGGTCATTTCAACCAGCAGCGCACGGTAGGGCTGCAGACTAATGGGATGTACTGGCACTTTGTCGTCCTGGTGTGGCTACCTCTGTACTTCACATTGTATCTATCCCACTATATCTGGGGGGTCAAGGGGGGTTGATGGGAAACCTGACGGGGGCAGGGAGAGTGCCTGGAGAAAAGCGACTGTGGTTCGCCATCAT
>CAZPAL010000124.1:0-4857 GCA_964584525.1 uncultured Dehalococcoidales bacterium
TTCACTCCCGGGGATACAATCTGCGCGGAAAGCACCATGAGATTTACCTTTCGGACCCGCGGCGCAGCGCGCCGGAGAAGATGAAGACGGTTATCAGGCAGCCGGTGGTCAGGCCTTAAAGGGGACGGATTAGCGCTGGGGTACGCCTCGCCCGTCAAGATCCTTCGGCCATTCTTCATGGCCTCCAAGACGACACCTGGGGACGGGATTGCCACATTTGCTGCGCAAGTTCGCAATGACAGTAGGGGGCCTCCAGGATGACACCTGGGAAGGCCTTTTTCGTGTCATGCTGGAGGAAACGAGCGTAGCGAGAGACGAAGCATCTTGGGAGGGGTGGCTGTTAAGGCCATTGCGAGGAAGCCACAACGGGTGGCTGAGAAACGAACTCACCCCTGCCCCTCTCTTGGGAAGAGAGGGAGAGTATTTTCTAAGAGGGGCTAACGCCCCTCTTAGACTCCCGCGATAAAGCGGGCTGGCGATAGGCAGTATGACACCCGGGGAGAACGCCCCACCACTCAAGATCTTTCGGCTATGCTACATGGTCTCCAAGATGACACCGGGGGAAGGCCTTCGGTCTGAATTGGCGCCCCTCTTAAGCTCCCGCGTATGATGGACTAGCGCCCCCATCTTGCACGCCCCGCCACCGGGGTACGAGATTGCCGCACTTGCTGCGCAAGTTCGCAATGACAGTAGGGGGCCTCCAGGATGACATCGGGCTTGAATAAGCCCAGGGTGCCGATATGATAAAATAGCTGGAAGATGGAAAACAGCCCGCCGCCCGCGCCTTCCAGGAACGCCTGGCTCAAGACCCGCCTGCTGCCGGCGCTGATGCTGCTGTTCGTGGTGGCCGTCGTCGTCGGCGTTTTTATAATCAGCCGCTATTATCCCGAAAAAATCGAATCCCTGCAGGGCTACGGCTACCTGGGGGTGTTCCTGATAAGCCTCACGCTGAATGCAACCCTGGTGCTGCCTGCCGGTAATATCATCATCATGGCCGGCATGGCGACGGCGCTGCCCCCGCTCACCTTTGCCGGTATCTGTATTTCGACACCCTATCTGATAGGCATCATCGGCGGGCTGGCCGCCGCCATCGGTGAGAGCACCGGCTACCTGGCGGGGTACGGGGGGCAATCCGCCCTGGAAAATAAAAAGAACCTCTACGCGCGCATGGAAGGCTGGCTGAAGCGCTGGGGCACCTGGTTCATCCTGCTTTTTTCGGCCATGCCGCTGATGTTCGACGTGGTGGGGCTGGCCGCCGGCGCGCTGCGCTACCCTTACTGGAAGTTTTTTTTGGCCTCCTGGGCAGGCAGAACCGTGCTCTACACGCTGGTTTCGTGGGCGGTGGTGCTGGGTTGGAATGCCTTGCTTAACATTGTGACCTAGCGCCTTGTTTCACCTTGAGCAGCAGCAGCGCCCCCAGTAGAAAATATCCCAGGCAGAAGAAAAGCATCACCTGGTAGCCTGAATTGACGGCCCGGGCGTTGAAGAAATCAATCAGCGGCCCAATCAGCCGGGCCAGCGCCGCCCCGCCCGCCGTGGCCATATTGGCAATCCCCAGGTAGCGCGCTTCCTCACCGGGCGGCACCAGGTCGGTGGCCATAGCCCAGTTGCTGCTGGAAAAGGCCCCCAGCGCGATGCCCAGCAGCACCGCCGGGAAGAGCAGCAGATTGTAATCTTTAGGCAGTATGATTATCAACAGCACCGCCAGCGCCCCCAGCAGAGCGGCGCCGAAAGCCACCGGTTTGCGCCCCGCGCGGTCGCACAGGCGGCCGGCCGGGTACGCCGCCGCCAACATGCCGATGACCGCCACCACGATAAAATTGGCCGAGGCCCGGGCCGGGTCCGCCATGCCCACCACGTCCTTGAAGAAGTAGAGGGCGAACTGCTGGATGGTGGCCAGGCTCATGAAAACCAGCAGCCGGGAGACCAGGAACCACATGAAAGGCCGGTCGCGCCGCATGTCCAGCTTGAACGCCCCCAGCGCCGTCTTCCAGAAGGGTAGCGGCGCCCGGAAGGCGGCGGGGCGGGGTTCTTTGACCCAGAGTACGGTAGCCAGCGTGCTGAAGGCGACCAGCGCCCCGATGATGCCCAGCGTCAGCCACAGCCAGTAAGCGCCTTCGCCGGGCGAATAATTGCCCATCAGCTTTGGGCTGATGAAGACCAGCAGCGCCCCGCCGATGATTTCGGCCATGTTCTTGACGCCGGAGGCCAGCCCGCGCCGGTTGGCCGGCACCAGCTCCGGAATGAAGGCCTGGTATGGCCCCTGGATGACGTTGGAACTTACCTGCATCAGGCAGTAGGCGATGAACAGCACGGCATAGCCGGGCGCGGCCCCGAACAGGATTAAAAACAGGATAAGCAGTACTGCACCGCCCAGGATGAAGGGGCGGCGCCGTCCCATCGGGAAGCGCGCGCGGTCCGAAAGCGCCCCCGCCAGCGGCTGGGCCAGCATGGCCAGCATCAATCCGGCGAAGGTAATCAGCCCCAGGTAGGTGTTCTTCTGGGGCTCGGCGATGAAATCCAGTATGCGGATGGGCAGGATGATGCTGTGCAGGCTCTGCCAGAGCGCGGTGATAGCCAGCGCCATCAGGTTTATTTTGAGGTAGTCCCACCCGCCGAAAGGGCGGGCCGGCGCCGGTGCTTCATTCTCCATGGCGCTTAAGCATAGCAGAAGGGATGGCGGCGGGCAAAGGCGCCGGCGGCGATTGGACGCCCCGCCCAGGATGCTTCGGCCACCCGTTGTGGCCTCCAGCATGACACGAAAAAGGTGTCCTTCACGTGTCCATCCTGGAGTGCGTGAAGAACGCACGAAGGATCTTGACGGGGGGCGTCCCCGCCCAGGGTACGAGATTGCCACACTTGCTGCGCAAGTTCGCAATGACAAGAAAGGGTGGATTCCCGCAAGACACTGGGGAGCCCGAGAGGGGTGAAAACCCCTCTCGATAAAATAATACCCCCTCTCCACGCTGGAGAGGGGGCAGGGGGAGAGGCAACTCCCTTCCCTGGATGCTTCGGCCACCCGTTGTGGCCTCCGGTATGGACAACCCTCGTCATTGCGAAGCCGTGAAACGGCTGTGGCAATCTCGTACTTCTTTACCGGTTGCCGGGGCACGGGATTGCCGCGTCGCTTCGCTCCCCGCAACGACATTTGAAGGATGCTCGAATAAGGCTTGATTTGACAGCCCGACCTACCCGCATGCTAGCATAGAGCGTTTAGCAGGAGGAACCGATGGCTTTACTTTCAGGCAAAACAGGTCTGGTATTCGGCGTGGCCAACAGGCGCTCCATCGCCTGGGCGGTGGCGCAGGCGTGGCACGAAGAGGGCGCCGGACTGATTTTTACTTACCAGGGGGAGCGCCTCAGGGAGAGCGTGGCCGAACTGGCGGCCGGGCTGGACCCGCTGGCCCCGGTGCTGCCCTGCGACGTGGCCCGGGATGAGGATATCCAGTCTGTCTTCAAAACGGTGGCGGAGCGTTACGGCCGGCTGGACCTGCTGCTGCACTCCATCGCCTTCGCGCCGCGCGAAGCCCTGGACGGCATGTACCTGGACACCACCCGCGCTGCTTTCGCCACCGCGCTGGATATCAGCGCCTATTCGCTGGTGGCGCTCTCGCGCGCGGCGGCCCCGCTGATGAAGCAGGGCGGCACCATTCTGGGGGTGAGTTTCTACGGCGCGGAAAAGGTGATGCCCAACTACAACGTCATGGGCGTGGCCAAAGCCGCGCTGGAGGCTTCGACGCGTTACCTGGCCAGCGACCTGGGCCCCTCCAGAATCAGGGTCAACTGCATATCAGCCGGACCTATGAACACGCTGGCGGCGCGCGGCATCCCCGGTTTTCACGAGATGCTCGAACACCATGCCGAACGCGCCCCGCTCAAACGCAACGTGGAACCCTCCGAACTGGGGGCTACGGCGGCATTCCTGGCTTCCGACGGCGCGGCCGCCATCACCGGCCAGGTGATTTACGTTGACTGCGGCTACTCGGTGATGGGACACTAGCGGCGCTACGGCCAGACGGCCTGCGCCTCGAGGCCGGCGGTTTCAGCCAACCCCAGCATGACGTTCATGTTCTGAACAGCCTGCCCGGCGGCGCCCTTGACCAGGTTGTCGAGCGCGCTGACCACGATTAAACGCCCGCTGCGCGTGTCCAGGGTGGGGTAAACCAGGCACATATTGCTGCCCCGCGCGTGGGTGGTGTGGGGTGGCGCGTCGCAGACGCGCACGAACGGCTCGTCCTTATAAAAATCCCGGTAAACCTGCTGGAGTTCTTCTATTCCCTGAGAGCCGGCTTCCAGTTTTCCGCTCAGCGGGGCGTAGATGGTGCTCAGGATGCCGCGGGTGGCCGGCACCAGGTGCGGCACGAAGGTCATCACCGGCGCCCTGCCCCCCGCCAGGCGCGCCACCTCCTGCTCCATCTCCGGCAGGTGGCGGTGCCCCCCCAGGGCGTAGGCGCTGACGTCATCGTTGGTTTCGGCGAAGTGAGTGCCCAGGCTGAGGCTGCGCCCGGCGCCGGATACGCCCGATTTGCTGTCAACTATAATGTGCGTGCCGATTAAACCGGCTTTCAGGGCGGGGGCCAGCCCCAGCAGAACGCTGGTGGGATAACAGCCCGGGTTAGCCACCAGGCGGGCGCAGGCCACGTCCCGGCGGTAAAGCTCGGTCAGCCCGTACACCGCTTCGGCCAGCAGGCCGGGGGCGGGGTGGCTGAAGCCGTACCAGGTGGGGTAGAGGGCGGGGTCGTTCAGGCGGAAATCCGCCGAGAGGTCAATCACCCGGACGCCTTCAGCCAGCAGTTTCAGCGCCGTCTCGGCGCTTTCCCGGTGATGGAGAGCTCCTTTTCCTTCATACTCTCCTTT
>CAZPAL010000125.1:0-4680 GCA_964584525.1 uncultured Dehalococcoidales bacterium
CACGAAGCGGTTAAGCCTGCGCGAATGGATAATGATTCTGGGCACCAGGTAGGAACATATCATGGCATATTCGAAGACGATGCGTTTGGTTTCCTCCGCCTCGGGCACGCTATCCTCGCGCAGACCTCCGGAAGGGTCTCCCTCCATCTCCGACGCGTTATTGTTGTAGTCGATGGCCGGCACAGTATAAACCTTATCGCCGTCTACGGCTTTTATCAGGCTGACGCTGGCCCAGCGCTGGTAACCCTCGCGGAAAAACCGCTCGTAATCAGCGGCGACCGTTTCCCGGGCTTTTTTTTCAAAACCGGCCGGGTCGGTGCGGGCTTTCAACAGGTCGAAGAGGGGGTCGAAAAGCCCCCGCATCAATCCGTTGACGGGGTCGGCCATGAACCACTTGACGCCGGCGGTGATTTCTATTTCCTCGATGCCCATGCTCTGGATGACCGCCTGGCTGATTTCATTCCACTGGCGGCCCAGCTCATAGCCTTTGGCCAGTTCAGTCGGAAAGTGTTCCTTGATGAAATCCACCCTGATGGTGTCGAAGAGGCGGTAGAACTCGGGGCGGATATCGCCCGTGATGACCACGCAACTGGGGCTGATTTCGATGCTGGGATGCGCGGTGATAAAGGCTTTGAGCTGTTCGTAGGTTTGCTGCCAGGTAGCGGGCATATTTACTCCTCCTCAATGTGCTGTGATGAAAAACGACACGGAACCGCCGGAGCGGCTCCATTCTTAATGCCGATGGTAACACTTTCCATTATACGAACAAGGGCGGTATTTGTAAACCGGAGCGTGCTTCAGGCACCCAGGAAGGCAAGCTAGAGGGCCTCACCCCCTGCCCCCTCTCCACGCTGGAGAGGGGGTTTTGAATTACCAAGAGGGGTTTCACCCCTCTTGGACTCCCGGTTTCGGGTGTCATGCTGGAAGCCACGAAGGGTGGCTGAAGCATCCGGGGGGTGGCGTTTAAACGGCGGTATATTTGCTCTCTCCGGGCATAAACGCTATCATTGAAGTGATGGTTTTTTATCATATTTTATGAAAATAATCCTGAAAGGGCACGGTTCAAGCGCGCCTTAGGTTGAATATGTTGAAGAAGTTTTACCTAATCCTGGCAATAGCCGCCTTGCCTGTCCTCTTAACGCCGGCAGGTTGCGAGAGTGGTGCGGTAACAACGGGGGAGACGGCTTCGGGCATGACCACCTCGACCCCACCCGTTGTCACAACCCCGTCAACCCCGCCCTCTGCAACAACCTCGGCCGCGAACACTCCGACAACCACGCTGCCTAATTACGGCGGGGCAATCATTCCGGCAGACGAAGGGCAGGGGCCAGCCGAAATCCGCCTTTATAATTATGAATGCCGTCCTAATGTTCTGGTCGTGACTATAGGAACCGCCGTCACCTGGATTAACTATGACTACTGGAAGCCCCTGACGGTAGTGAGTGACGACGGCCTGTTTGCCGCTAATGTCGAACCGACCGGCGGCCCCTTCACTTACGTATTTAACACCCCGGGGAGCTTCGGTTATACCATAGACCCTTATAGCGGGGTGTGGCAGGGTGTAGTCATCGTAACGGAGTAATCATCCATACGGCCCCCCTGTCCTTACGCTGAACAGGTTTTGCCGGCGGCAATGGCATCAATCACAGGCTTGAGCAACCCGGCTTCATAGCCCGCGAATACAACGTGTATTCCCGGGGGCAGGTTGGCCAAAGGGTCGGCCGGCGTGCTCGCCTCTTCCTCTTTGGCGCCATCCTCCGCATCAACTGGTGCCAGGGCGGGTTTGCGTGTCCCGGCAGCCGGCTGCGGCAACGGTTCGCGGCAGATAACGAAACTGCCCAACCTGGGTCTCAATATTTCATGGTGGCGCCTGGCGCTCTCCAACCCGCCTTTTTCATACCAGTCCTCAGCCTCCATGACGTCGATAATGATATCCGGGCGGGCGACGACAAAATAATCGTGCACCACGCGCAGTTCCTTCCCATCATCGTGGAGGTAAATGGCAATATCCGGCCACAGGTCGCCGATGCCGAATTTCTGGCGGATTTCGGCAATATTGAGCCACTCTATTTTCTGGCTTAAGTCGTATCCCTGGCGGTAAACTTCATGGAAATCGGTGCCGATGGACACAAAAGTATTCAATCCGGGGGAGTGGAGAATGGCTTTCGGCACCAGTACCGGGGTGTGCGGGCTGACATCCAGTGCCAGCAGTTCGTCTGTCGCCATATCAGGTATTTCCACGGTATACCATCCCGGACGGGTGACACCGGTGGAAAGGTCAAATTCAGCCGTCTCATCAGGCACCGGCACGAAGTTTATCTCATCCGGAGCCAGCAGATGCACCAGGGACAGCGTCACCCAGTGTTCGAACCCCTCATGCAGGAATGCTTTTGCCGCATCCTTGATAAGGTCGGAGGCAACGCGCTCGAAGGTCGCCAGATCGGTTATCCCCTGAAGTACACGAAAGAGCGGGTCGAACAACTCGCACATCAGTCCCTGCAACGGGTCCCGCAGAAAGCGCTCGAGCTTGGGAGTAATCTTCACCGCCTTCAGGTTCAGGCAGGCCAGAGCCTTATCGCGTCCGGTGTTGAAGTTGTCGCTCAACGCTTTACCATCAGGCACAGCGGAGGGGTACAATTCCATAATATACTGTTCACGTACCCTGGCAAAAAGGCGGTAGAAATCCGGGCGAAGGTCGTCGGGAATGATTATTTCGCGTTGATTGATGATGATGCCGGGATGCCCGGACACGTAATCCGAGAGTTCAGCAAAGCTTTGGCGCCAGTTTTCCATCGGAACCTCCGGAAAATTTTGGGCATCGCAGACTATCGGGGATAAAATCTGCCTGCCGGAATTATACTATATATTGACTCAATGTTTAAAATGCGTGCAAGATTCAGGACTAACTCACCGCTGCCCCTTCCTTGGGGAGAGAGGGGAAAATTATTACCAAGAGGGGCTCACGCCCCTCTTGGACTCCCCGGTTCTCTCTATGCGGGCTTAAATAAAAAGCCCTCTTCATCAGCAATGAAAAGGGCTCGGCGGAATCCCGTTTATTATTCTTCCACTTCAGGGTTTTCCAGAATCCACTGTTCGGTATTGTACATCTGGGCGTCCTGCTCATGGGCCAGGTCTTCATTGATTGGCGGTGGCAAAAACGGAGTGATTCCGACCAGCTGTACCTCGGCGAACGATTTCTTCATGCCGTTAATGAGCGGCACATTGTTAAACGCCACGCTGCCTTTGCCTCCACAGGCCTGGCAGTCCGAATCGCCCAGGGCAATCTCAGCCGTTACGGCGGTGGTCCTTGGGCTGTCCAAGCCGATGACAAACTGGGTGGTGGTGAAAGTCTGTACCAGGGAACTGGCCGGCACCTCTACCAGGGTGTACTGGGAACCCATGAGGGTGTTGGTTGTGTAGTCAACCAGCCCCAGGCGCACATAGCCGCTGGCATCAAGTACCTCGCCGTGGTTCTCCATCGTTAGTACCACATCGTAAGTGTAGATGATATAGTTTACACAACCCTCAATAGTGCCAACCGTTCTCAACGAGGAATCCACACTGACTATGGCCACCTGCCCCATCCGGTTGTTGTAAATATTGCCGCTGCCGTCACACACAGGGCACGGCGCCTGGACTACGGCCAGCAGAAGCAGCAGAGGCACTACGGTGAAGAACGCGACGTACCTCTTCTGTATTTTCGATTTTATTTTAGACCACATTGACATCAGACCCACCTCCCCATCCGGAGTTTCACTTACATTATACCATACCGATATTGCGGGTATGTAACCCAGGTCTCTTTTCTGGGTCTACCGATTTCCCGGTTGACAGGGAGAGCCTCGTCCAAACGAGGCTCTCCCTTACGACCATGCCTTGAATCAAATCTCCGGCGGGCTACTTGACGGCCAGAATGGCCTTCTTCACATAGACCTTGGCGATTTGAAGCTTGTACTTGTTGGTGGGGGTGTTGGTGGCCGGCAGGGCTATCGCGCCGGTAACCGCCGCGTCTCCGGCTGCTGCCGCCGTGGCGGCATCAATGGCCTTGCCGGTGATAGAGGTCTGTGAAGCGGTTGCCACCCTGGGCGAGTTGTGTACCCCTCCCAGCACAATGCTGGCGGCGGATACCGTACCGGCGGTGGTGGTGGCCACTACCGCCACACTGACATTGGGGAAGTCAATGGCCTTGCGGAAGGCCCACTTCAGGTAGGCACTTTTGGTGCCGGCCGCCGGTGTTGGCACCTGAATTTCAGTGACGATTTCATCCGCATCCAGGCTGTTGATTTGTTCGCCTCTGATGACGAAGAAATCAGCCGCTTCCCAGACCTTCTTGTTGGTGACGATTTTGCCCTTGAGGGCTACCAGCGCCGGAGCGATATCCGAGGGGCAGGTAGCCACGCAACCGTTGGTGGCGCCGAAGATGGAGTGGGTGGTGTTCACGCCTGACAGCGCATAGCACAACCCCTGGGGGTTCTTGCGCAGGCAGGGAAATTCGTTGTATTCGAACCGGAAGTACGGGCAACGCGGCTTCTGGCAGATGTTGCCGCCGATGGTGCCCGTGTTGCGCAGTTCCGGTGAAGCCACGGCCTGGGCGGCCTGGGCCAAAGCGGTATAGGCGCCCCTGACCAGGGAACTGGCTGCGACGGCGTCCAGGGTGGTGGTGGCCCCTACCTTGAGCAT
>CAZPAL010000126.1:0-4662 GCA_964584525.1 uncultured Dehalococcoidales bacterium
AATACTAATACCGGTGCATCCAACTGTCAATGTAGCCCCCCACAACGGTAATTCTACGTATTTTGTCGTTACCGTTGTCAAAACTGCTTCAGGCGTCGGCGGCCAATAACCCGGCTACCGGTTAGCTATAGGCTGATACTGGATATTTGGTATTTAGTTTCCATAACGCCAGGTCATGCCATGTCGTATCCATAGAGTATGGCTACACTTTGGACAAACCACAGCCAGGTGGTCATCATTCCTCTGTTCCTGTCCCTTGACTAACTTCTTACAGCTTGAACAGAAGGTTTTTTTAATAACCAGTTTATACATCAGACTAATCTCCTTTTCCCGTGTTTCCAAGTATGGGCACCGTCTGCCAGTGACCCGGCATCAGAATCTTTGTGTACAGGCGCAAGCGTATGCATGGTTGGGATTCTACTCCAGATAATCCCTCAGCTTTCTGCTTCTGCTCGGGTGACGCAGCTTCCGGAGTGCCTTGGCCTCAATCTGGCGGATGCGCTCGCGGGTAAGATTGAACTCCTTGCCCACTTCTTCCAGGGTGCGGCTACGCCCATCCTCCAGCCCATAGCGTAACTGTAATATTCTCCTCTCGCGCGGCAGGAGTGATGACAGCACATCCTCAATCTGCTCTTTCAGTGAATTGCGCGAGGCAGCATCAGGTGGCGCTAAGGCATTCTGGTCCTCAATGAAGTCCACCAGGTGGCTGTCCCCATCCTCGCCGACAGGGGATTCCAGCGAAAGAGGCAGCTGAGACAGCTTCATAATCTCGAGCACGCGGCCGGCGGGTATCTCCATCAGTTCGCCGATCTCCTTCGGGGTAGGCTCGCGGCCGTGTTCCTGTGAAAGCCGGCGGACTGCGGAATAGAGTTTGTTGATGGTTTCCACCATGTGCACGGGTACGCGGATGGTGCGCGACTGGTCGGCGATGGCACGGGTAATGGCCTGACGTATCCACCAGGTGGCGTAGGTGGAAAATTTGAAGCCGCGGTGATAGTCGAATTTCTCCACAGCACGAATGAGTCCCAAATTGCCTTCCTGAAAAAGGTCAAGGAGCGACACGCCGCGGCCGATGTGTTTTTTGGCCAAGCTAACCACCAGGCGTAAGTTGGCCTCGATGAGGTGTTTCCGGGCTTTGGCAGCTTCACGCTGTATTTCGTCAAAACAGCTCTGGTTTATAGCTTCAAAAAGGTGAGTGGACTTGATAAAAGCCGGCTCATCCGCCAGTTGAGATAATTCGTCCAGTGCCACCGTTGCACCAATATACCCAAGTATCTGCCGCGGCAGGAGGCTGGAGTTGAGTGAAAGGTTGGTTATCGAGTGCTCTACCTCCGGCTGAGACTTATTGAGCTTCTGGGAAAGCGCCAGAGTGATGCGCTGGTCAATCTCGTTGTCGATATCTGCGCGTAGACGAGGGTTGAAAAGGGCTTCCATGAAGCCGGTAGCCTTTTTAATGTCAAGTTCTTCTTGCAGGCCGTGAATCAAAGGGGCCGCTTGGCCTATTTCGCGTAGCATACACTGGATAATCCCAGTGGAGGTGGGATTATGGCCGGTCTGCCGGTAGCAGTACCCCTCCATTTCGCTGATACGCTTGCCCATTTCTATCTGCATGGCAAGGCGTTTTTCTTCGCCAGCAGAGAGTAACGCCACACTTCCTATTTCGTGCAGATACATGCGTATCGGGTCGTCAATTACCCCTGGTTCTTCCAACTCTCCCATGGATAATGCCAGCTCAACTAGAGGAATCTCCGTCTCTTCCAGGGCTTCTTTGGAGGGGACTTCCTCCGCGTCAAGCTCCTCTCTAATCGGTTCTTCCTCCATGTCCTTTCCTTCAGGGACAACGGCTTCTTCCCAAGGCCTTTGTAGTTTTTTTAAGAGTGCATATCTGCCGCCATCATTCTTGTCATGTGTAATGGTGGCGGGCAGTATCCTTACATGAGGTACGGATACCGGCATTATTTTTAGCCCGGTCGTGTCGGGAGGCAAGTTAGCGGCCAAGACGGTAAATTCTTCTGACCTGAGGACGTTGGTAATAATAGGTTGGCCCGGCATAATGTTACCCCCATGCAATAGCACTTCGGACGTCGCAGGCTTTGACGTCTTGAGCTTATGCGCCTAGGATCTGACTTTTCTTAAGCAGTCACTGCAATAAACTGGCTTGCCGTTGCGCGGTTCGAAGGGAACTTCTGTGGCTATGCCGCAGTCTGAACATGTAACAGGGTACATCTGGCGCGGGGCATAGCCGGTATTGCCGTAACCAGTGTTATTCCCGGACTGTACCTTCCTTGTCTGCCGGCATGGGGAGCAGCGCTTGGGTTCATTGGTGAAGCCCTTGGTCTGGAAAAATTCCTGGTCTCGCACGCTAAAGGTAAACGTAGCGTTACAATCGGAGCATTGAAGCGTCTTGTCTTGAAAAATCATTGGGATGACCTCCTCTCTTCATAAATTCTTAGTCGGAGCCAGGGTCATCTAAAACTGAAGTGGATTGATGATTCTGAAAAGCTTGAAATAACCTAAGCTGACTATATACCCTGCGGCAGCATAATACAAATACACCTGTAAGTTGCCGCGCCAGAACACAGACAGCAATGAAATCGCCGTATTGGGGACGGTTTCTCCGGCAATAAAATTATTCAAATAGTTCGCTTAGTGGGCTGGAGCAGCCTTCGAGGCATCGTTTTGCCTGATTAGACAAACCCGCCTGAAAAACGGGATCCCAGGTAACTTTTGCACCCGGTACATTTCACTTACTACTTCCTTGGCGGCAATCCTTCGAATCACTCCACTACCTTACGATAATTCGGCTTTCCTTCAGACTAACTGCTAGGTGACTAATAGAGCGATCCGTCGCCACTGCATCAGCTACCTGGGACACCCGAACTATCTCACATGTTGGACCTATTGTCAAAGTGGACAACCCTTACAGGCGCAGGGTTAAGGACATCGAGCCGGTAAGCGCTTGATTAGAAACTCAATCAAACTCCCTGTTTCCAGTGAATTCACCTTGGTCAGGCGTATTTGTGCGGTTTCACCATCTTGATTGTGCGCCTAGGCACACAGTCCGTCATTCAGCCATGAGAGCTGACTACTGGCGTAAGAGTATGCTAAGTGCCAGTAATCCCGGGCCAGTATGGGTTCCGATGACAGGGGTGGCGGTGGACCGAATTATTTGGATGTCGGGAAACTTGGGAGCTATGCGCTTGGCCAGGGTTTCGGCATCCCTCCTGCAGGCGGCTTTTTCCAGGGCTAAAAGTTCAGTATCAGGATAGCTCATTGCATATTCATATAGCCGCTGGATTGCACCGCTGCGTGAACGTGCTCTGCCGGCAGGTTCTACCGCGCCGTCTTTGATAGTAATCATGGGGTTAATTTTGAGTATGCCCCCCAATAAGGCCTGAGCTTTACCAATACGCCCCCCTCGTCTTAAATACTCCAGAGTTTCAAAGGTACATAGCATACGCACCTTCGCCTTGGCCACTTGAGCCACATTAACTACCTCGTCAATTGAAGCACCGGCTTGAGCGGTCATAGCGGCCTTGATTACAACCAATCCTTCCGCTAAAGCTCCCCAACCAGAATCTATGACTTTGACCAGGCAGTGTTTCTTCATCAAGCCGATGCTCTGTAAGGCTACATTATAGGTCCCGCTGAGACGAGAACTAACCATGATCGCTACGATGCCATCCGTTGTCCCGGCAAGGTTGTCATAGGCACTGGCAAATGTTTCGGGTGAGGGCAGTGAAGTTGCAGGGGGAAATTTGCTGAGCTTGAGTCTTTTGTAAAATTCGGCAGCGGTCAAATCAATCCCGTCTCTGTATAGTTGTTCTCCCCAGCGTATAAGAAGCGGAATGACCGTAATATCGTATGGACGCACCACCTCGGCCGGAATATCCGCTACGCTGTCTGTCAATATTTTAACTACCATGCTAACGGTCCCGCCCTTTTTCACGATTGTCAAAAATCATATCCCGGGGTTTCCGTGTTTTTCTCCAGGCTGCGAGGGCCGTGGGGTAAAACTTCAACATTATTACCAGCAACAAAGCTATGGATGCCAGTGTGGCAAAACCTGAACGGGTACCGAACCAAACAATTAATGGCAGCGCTATCAAGCCGATGCCCATTGAGAGCGCTACATTTTTAGTAAATATAAGGGGAGGAATAATGATGCCTATGAATACCAGGAGCAGTTTCCAGTAACCGAAAAGGATAAAGAGAGTGGCCAGTGCACCGACTGCAGTCCCCATGCCCTTTCCACCGCTGAATTTCAACCATACCATCCATAAATGACCCACTACCGCCGAGAACGCGGCGGCTATCGCCCAGGGAGGACCCACCATCAGTAGCCAATAGGCAACGGCGACGGCCCCAAAACCTTTGCCGATATCAACCAGGATGACGACGGCAGCGGCGCCTGTACCGACTTCTCGCAGGGTATTGAGAAATCCGACATTGCCGCCGCCAAGCCTGCGGATATCCTTACCAGTGACTGTGCGGGTAATTAGATAGGCAGTCGGGATAGACCCAATCAGGTATCCAACCATAATCGCCAGCAATTCATTCATCACGACCTCTCAATCTATTGGGTTTAATCCGGCATGATGGCGGTGTCAACGGCGCTTGAAAATGTCCCACTTTCGGCGCTCGAAATGTCCCACTTTCGAC
>CAZPAL010000127.1:0-4619 GCA_964584525.1 uncultured Dehalococcoidales bacterium
CATCCAATGGAACTAGAGGACGCAAATTGGGCGGGATAACCGGCACAGCCGACAGGTCAAGGGTATAGCGCGTCAGGCTCTTGCCCTTGCCGATGGGCAGCACGCCCCGTTCACACAGGATGATGTCTTTATTGCCCTCGACGGCGATGTATTCCGAGAACGACAGGAATTCTTCAATACTGGCCCCGAAATGGCGCTTGAAAAGCACGGGTTTACCCGTGCGGCCGGCTTTTGCCAGCAGGTCCTGGTCGTACATGTTACGGGCGCCTATCTGTAGGATGTCCACGTACTCGGCCACCAGGTCCACCTGTCCCTCACCCCTGACTTCGGTGATGACCGGCATCTCGAATTTCTGGCCGGCGTCGTGCAGCCACGTGAGCGCCTCCCTGGCTTCGTCGGCGCCCTCCGCTCCCAGTCCCTGGAAGGAATGTACCGAGCTGCGGGGTTTGAAGATGCCGCCGCGCAGCACGCTGGCGCCGGCCTGTTTAATCTCTTCGGCGATACGGAATATCTGCGCCTTGCTCTCGACGGCGCACGGCCCGGCAATGTAAACCGGCCTGTCCCCGCCGATAGCTACCCTGCCTACTTTAATGATATGGCTTTTATCCTGGCCGGCAAAAGCCTCGCTGTATTCGCGGTTGATGAGCTTGTAAGGCGTTTCGATCATGCGCACCTCTTTGACGCCAGGCATGAGCGCTAAAAGGTTGAAAGGGGCTTTCCTTTCGTCGCCCACCACGCCGATGACGGTGCGGAACTCTCCCCGCGACACGTCCGCCCGCAGCCCGTGTTTTTGGATTTCCTTTACCACATTCTCGATTTCTTCCCCGCTGGCGTCCTTTTTCATGATAATCAATTGTCCGCTCCTTTACCCAAATTTTTGATGACCCCCCGAAAACAGGAAATCCTCCCGCTAGGGGGAGGATTTCTTAAAGCGAATCTGTTTTAAAGGCTAAAAGGTGACGCCGCACTCCCCCGAACGCCGAACGGCGCGGTAAAAGCTGAACCAGTAATAGTATTTGCGGCTGGCGGAACTGGTCTTCATATTCATATTTGAATGGCAATATACCATCCTGCCGCCTGGGTGTCAACAGTCCCCGGGGTTAGAATGCGGGAGGTAAAGGCGATGGTCATGCCTGAACCGCCAGTTCCCCGCCGGGGAAAAATTTTTTCGGCGGTCGCCCTTCTGCCTGCCTTTTGGGCAGCGGGACACGCTCGAAAACCCTGCGCCGGCTGTTGACAGGCAGTCGGGATTATGGTATCATCCCCTCTTGCGTTGTCAGTTCGCCGTAAGGGTGACCGCGGAGAATTTCCGCCCGGCCCTTGGGATTACAGGGGATGAGCGAAGAGCTCATCCTTTGAATTGTGGAAATAAGGGAGAAATGCCTTGCCCACTATCAATCAGTTAGTTAGAAAAGGCCGCCGGTCTGTCGCCAGCAAGACCAAGACGCCGGCCCTGCGCTTCACCTATAACGCCCTCAAGCGCAAGGTGGTGCGTAATGAGCTGGGCGCGCCGCAGAAGCGCGGGGTGTGCGTTCAGGTCAAGACCATGACGCCTAAAAAGCCGAACTCGGCGTTGCGCAAAATCGCCCGCGTGCGGCTTTCCAATCTGATCGAAGTAACGGCCTACATACCGGGTGAGGGCCACGAGTTGCAGGAGCACTCGGTGGTGCTCATTCGCGGCGGCCGCGTCCCGGATTTACCGGGCGTGCGTTATCACATCGTGCGCGGCACGCTGGATACCACCGGTGTTGGCAAGCGCAAGCAGGGGCGCAGTAAATACGGCGCCAAGCGCGCCAAGGCAGCCGCCGGCAAAGGCAAGGCTTAGGAGGGGATATGTCAAGGCGTGGATTTATTCGTAAACGACCTATCACACCGGATTCCAAATATGGGAATGAGGTGCTGGCTGTTTTCATCAACAAGATGATGTACGGCGGCAAGAAAAGTGTCGCCGCCAGGGTAGTATACGGCGCCCTGGAACTCATTGAAGAGAAAGAGGGTAAAGAACCGCTGGCCCTATTCCAGCTGGCTCTGACCAACGCCACGCCTTTGCTTGAGGTTCGCCCGCGCCGGGTGGGCGGCGCCAACTACCAGGTGCCGGTCGAAGTGCGCAAGGGCCGCGATGTGGCTCTGGCCATGCGCTGGCTGATTAAATCCAGCCGCGCCCGGGCCGGCAAATCCATGGCGGAAAAACTATCGGCGGAGCTGATTGACGCCTCCAAGGGGCAGGGAGCCGCCGTGAAAAAGCGCGAAGAAACGCACAAGATGGCGGAAGCCAACCGCGCATTCGCCCATTACCGCTGGTAGCAGGAAAATATTTTAAATACGCAGGTTGTGAAAAACAGTAATGCCCAGTAGTTTTCCGGTAGAAAAGATTCGTAATATAGGTATTATCGCGCACATCGACGCCGGTAAGACTACCGTCACCGAACGCATACTATATAATACGGGGCGCAGCTACAAGCTGGGCAACGTGGATGAAGGCACCACCGTTACCGACTGGATGGAACAGGAAAGAGCGCGAGGCATCACCATCTGTGCCGCGGCCACCACCTGTGAATGGAAAGAACACCGCATCAACCTCATCGATACCCCGGGACACGTGGACTTCACGGCTGAAGTAGAACGCAGCCTGCGCGTGCTGGACGGCGGGGTGGTGGTGTTCGACGGCGTGGCCGGGGTGGAAGCCCAATCCGAAACCGTATGGCGCCAGGCCAACCGCTACCACGTGCCGCGCATTTGCTTTGTTAACAAGATGGACCGCACCGGAGCCGATTATTTCCGCTGCATAAGCATGATTCAAGACAGGCTGTCGGCTAACCCCGTGCCGGTTCAACTGCCGCTTGGCAGCGAAGATTCTTTCCAGGGCGTGATTGATCTGGTTGAGGGCAAGGCTTATCTGTTTGAGTCCAAGGCCGATATAACCTATCAAACGGCCGAAATTCCAGCTGCCGAGATGCCCCGCTTCCAGGAATACCGCCAGAAAATGATAGAAAAGCTGGCCGAAGAAGACGATATAATGATGGCCGCTTACCTCGAAGGGGTTAATTTTACCGTTGATGACATCCGCGCGGCACTCAGGCGCGTGACCCTCACCGGCAAAGCTATTCCCATCCTGTGCGGTTCTGCCTTGAAAAACAAAGGCGTACAGATGCTGCTGGATGCGGTCACCTACTATCTCCCCAATCCCGTCGATATGCCCGCCATCAACGCCATAGATGTAAAAACCGGTAATCAGATTACCCGCCAGCTTTCCAACGACGAACCCTTCGCCGCCCTGGCTTTCAAAGTGGTATCCGACCCATTCGTCGGAAGGTTGGTCTATCTCAGAATGTATTCCGGCACGGTGAGTGCCGGGGCACAGATATTCAACAGCACGCGCTCTGAAAAAGAACGCATCGGGCGCCTGCTTATCATGCACGCCAACCGCCATGAGGAAATTCAGGAGGCCGAAAGCGGCAGTATCGTAGCCACCATGGGCCTCAAGAACACCTTCACCGGCGACACCCTGTGCGATACCGCTCATCCCATATTACTCGAATCCATCAAGTTCCCCGAACCAGTGCTGTCGGTGGCCATCGAACCCAAGACCAGGGCCGACCGCGACAAGATGATTGACGGCCTGACCAAGCTGACCGAAGAAGACCCCACCTTCAAGGTGTCCTTTAACGATGAAACCGGCCAGACGGTAATCTCCGGGATGGGCGAGCTGCATGTCGATGTTCTCATCAGCCGGCTGCTGAGCGAGTTCCGCGTGGGAGCCAATGTCGGCCAACCCAAGGTGGCTTACAAGGAAACTATCACCGCTTCCGCCAGGGCGGAGGGCCGCTGGATACGCCAGAGCGGCGGACGGGGCCAGTACGGCCATGTGGTGGTGGAGTTCGAACCGCTGGAACACGGCAAGGGTTTTGAATTCGTGGATAAAATCAAGGGCGGAGTTCTGCCGCGTGAATATATCAAGGCCGCCGTGGAAGGCATCAAAGAAGCCATGGAAACCGGCGGGCGTGCCGGCTACCCGGTGGTCGACATCAAGGCGACTTTAGTGGACGGCAGTTTTCATGAGGTTGATTCCTCGGACATGGCCTTCAAACTGGCCGGTTCGCTGGCACTCAAGAACGGTCTGGCCCATGCCAACGCCGTCATACTGGAGCCGGTAATGAAGATAGAGATGGTCTCTCCCGAGCAGTATTTGGGAGATATCATCGGAGATCTGGCAGCCAGGCGCGGTCATGTGGAATCCATCGAAAGCCGCGGCGATACGGCCACCATTCATGGTATCGTGCCGCTGGCTAAAACCTTTGGATATGCTACCGACCTGCGCTCCATGACCCAGGGCCGTGCCACCTATTCCATGGAATTCCACCAGTACCAGGACATGCCGGCTGCCATGGCCGAAGAAATCAGAGCCGAAGCAATGGGAAAATTAAGCTGAACTAAGGTGAAACATGACGAATAAACAGACCATCCGCATAAAGGTTAAAGCCTTCGACCACAGCATTCTGGACCAGGCCGCCCGGCAAATAGTCGAGGCGCTGGAAAAGACCGGTGCGGTGGTGGTGGGCCCGGTGCCGCTACCCACCCGTATCAAGAAAGTCAGCGTCATCCGCAGTTCCTTTATCGAT
>CAZPAL010000128.1:0-4494 GCA_964584525.1 uncultured Dehalococcoidales bacterium
CTGGGCGGCATCACCCCGCCGGTAGCGCTGCATGCCGTCATCGCGGCCAGCATTGCCGATGCCGACCCCATGAAAACAGCCTGGCTGGCCTGCCGGCTGGGGGCGGTGCTCTTTTTCATTCCGTTCTTCTTCGTGCTTGAGCCTGCTCTGCTTATCATCTATTCACCCTGGTGGCAGATACTCATCAACCTGGTGCAGGCCGCCGCAGGTATCTGGCTGCTGTCATCAGCCCTCGAGGGCTATCTGATTGGCATCGGCACGCTCAACAGACTGGAGCGTCTGCTCTTTTTTACGGGAGGCTTCGTAGTAGCTTTTCCGCAGCCGCTGCTGTTGGGAGCGGGCATATTGTTGTGCCTGGCGGCAGCATTCAGCGCCTGGCGCAGAAAACGCGCACGGAATATTTTAAAAGATAAGCCCTGAACTGGAGATTCTCGCCAGCCAACCTGAAAAAAATTGTTAAACCGGAGGGGGTAAACAAATGAAAAACAAGCTATCTGTCATTCCCGTGCTCGTATCCAGCCTGTTGGCCTTTATAGTAATGCTCAGTGCGGGCTGCGGGAGCGCCGCCGGTACTGCCGTTACCCCGGAAACCACCACCAGCGGCGCCCCGTTTCAATGGCCGGTAGCCCTGCACCTGGCCGCTACCGGCTCTTCAGGCGAGGCCAAGACTGTCTCCTGGGCAACGGTCATGGAGACCAGCCTCGGCGGCACGCTGGTGCGGGTGGTCAATGAGGCCTCCTGGACCAACACTTACAAGGACATGGCCGCAGGGAATATGGTGCTCTCGCAGATTGATAAATCCACTCTGAGGGACTGCGTCGAGGCTCTGAATGAATACGCTTCGCCCGACGGAGGGCCCTGGATGGCGGGGCTGGTTTGGATAGATTCACTGGCTTCAACCGGTTTCATGGTGAGAGCGGATTCCGGCATCTTTAAACCCGAGGATATCGCGGCCGGAACCAAAATCGCCATCTGGAACGATAAATCCGCCACCATGACGCCATTTTTATCGCTGCTGGCATGGAGCGGCCTCGGCCAGCAGGATATAACCTGGGTCAATACCGGGGATTACGATGCCTGCGTGCGCGCTGTGGCGGAAGGGCGCGCGGATGTCTGCATGGCTGCCCCGGTGGCGCCGGCGGTGATGGAAGCCTCGGCTTCTCCCCACGGCGTGCGCTATATAGCACTGAATCCGCATGACAACCCGGCTGGCGCCCAGGCGTTTCTGGCCAAAAGTCCGCTTTACGATTTTGGTCCCATAACCGCCGGACCGCAGAATGTGGTGGGAACCTGGTCTATCGTGAGTTACAAATACCTGGGGACTGGTATGGACACCGACCCGGAGCTGGTCTATAACATGGCCAAATGGCTGGACGAGAATTACGACCAGTACAAGGACCGCTATGCCAGCAACAAAAACATGACCATCGGGGACCTTACCGCCGCGCTGCAGACTATATACATCCCGGTTCATCCCGGCCTGGTCAAATATCTGACCGAAAAGGGCGTCTGGAACGCCGATTATGAAGCGCGCAACCGGGTCAACATCGCTCTTTTCCAGGATTATTGCGCGGCTTACAAGGCTGCCATGAGCGATGCCGCCGCCAGGGGCATCGAAATCAAATCCAGCAACCCGGCCTGGATTACCTTCTGGGAGGACTACAAGCAGTCCAGCGGGCTGACAGCCATCAGGATGCATCTCAGTTTGACCGAAAACTATCAATAAAAGTGTTGCTTGTGGGGGAGGAATTGGCCGGGGGAGTTCCCCAGGATGGCTATGAGGAGCGTAGTACGAGATTGCCACAGCCGTTCCACGGCTTGGCAGCATCTCTTGGGGGGCGTCCAGCACCCCGGAAAATTTTGACTTTAGCGCTTTCTTTTCATATCATGCCAGCTAACTTCAGTTAACGGGCGGTTATCATAATGGAGACTATAGCTTATCCCCTGGGATGGGTCGTCATATTCATCCTCTCCGCCACCATCCACGAAGCGGCGCACGCCTGGGCGGCCAAACGGGGCGGTGATTTAACCGCTTATGCCGGCGGGCAGGTTTCGCTCGACCCGCGGCCCCATATACGGCGGGAGCCCTGGGGCATGGTGGTCATTCCGCTATTTTCGGCTTTCATGATTGGTTGGCCTTTCGGTTATGCCAGCACGCCCTTCGACCCGGTGTGGGCCCACAACCACCCGCGCAAGGTGGCCTGGATGGCCGTGGCGGGTCCAGCCGCCAATCTGCTGATGGTTCTTTTGAGCGCAACGGTGATTAAACTGGGCATGCTGGGCGGGGTTTTCCTGGAGCCAGTTTCGGTCAATCTGACCCGCATCGTGGACCCGGCCTCCGCCGGATTTTGGACAGGCGTATCCGTTTTTGTCAGCATGCTGTTCACGTTGAATCTGATTCTGTTCATTTTGAACCTGCTGCCCCTGCCGCCGCTGGACGGCAGCAACATGGTGTCGCTTTTTCTGTCTGAAGACTCCGCCCGCCGCTACCGCGCCGTGATAGCCAAACCGATGTTCGGCATCCTGGGGCTGCTGCTTGTATGGTGGCTGATAAGCCCCATCATTGACTGGGCTTTCCCGTTTGTAATGAACATCCTCTACTGGGGCGCCAATTTCCAGTAGAGGACTCAGCCGGCATAAGGGCATCCTTGAGGCGCTCAGCCCACTTCGATGAATTCAACCGCCGGGTTTTCCTTGCGGCAGTACTCCATGTCCCAGCCGGAAGAAAAAAGGATGACCGGATGCCCATCCCGGTCCCGGCACAGGCGGCTGGTGCGCCTGGAGAGGATGAGTTCAGCCAGCGCCTCGCTTTCGGCTTTCACCCATCTGGCGCAGGAGAAAGGCAGCGGCTCAACCCGCGCCCTGACTCCGTATTCGTCCCACAATCTGGAAAGCACTACGTCGAACTGCAGTTGGCCCACGGCGGCCAGAATGGGTTCGCGGCTGAGGCCGCCATACGGATAGACCACCTGCACCGCGCCCTCTTCCTCGATTTGCGCCAGCCCCTTATGGAACTGCTTGTAGCGGCTGATGTCGCTGTTATGCAGCGCGCCGAAGTGTTCCGGCGGGAAGCGCGGTATGCGCTCGAAGGCCACCGGCTCGCCGGTGGTAACGGTATCGCCGATAGAAAACAGTCCGGGGCTGATGAGCCCGATGACATCCCCCGGGAAAGCCTCCTCTATCGGTTCCCGTTCCCTGCCAAAGAGCTTGAACGCCTGTGACAGGCGCACGTCGCGCCCCAGGCGGGGGTGGTGAACGCTCATGTCCTTGCTGAAGCGGCCGGAGCAGATGCGCAGGAAGGCCATGCGGTCGCGGTGACGCGGGTCGAGATTGGCCTGCACCTTGAACACAAATCCCTGGAAGGCACTGTCGGTCGGGCAGACAAGGCCGTGCCCGCTGTCCCGGGCCGCCGGCGCGGGCGCCATTTCAAGTATGGCGTCCAGAAAAGGCTCGACGCCGAAGTTGTTGAGCGCGCTGCCGAAGAACACGGGGGTCATCCGGCCCAGCTTGAAAAGGGCCGGGTCGAAGGGGCTGGTAGTTCCAACCAGCAGGTTGACGTCTTCGGCCAGCCGGTGATAGGGTTTTTCGCCAAGCAGGCCGGGAAGAGCGGGGTCGTCCAATCCTGTCATCTTGACCGGCGCGCGCTGCTGCCCGTGCGAGGTGCGCTGAAAGAGCAGGATGGTGTTTTGCGCCAGGTCGTAAACACCCTGAAAAGTGGGTCCCTCGCCCACCGGCCAGTTGATGGGCACGGCGGCGATGCCCAGTACCTTCTCAATCTCGTCCAGCAGGTCCAGCGGGTCGCGCCCGGAGTGGTCCATCTTGTTGATAAAGGTAAGGATGGGAATGCCGCGCATGCGGCAGACCTTGAAAAGCTTCACGGTTTGCGGTTCGATGCCCTTGGCGCTGTCCAGCACCATCACTGCGCTGTCCACCGCCATCAGCGTGCGGTAGGTATCCTCGCTGAAATCCTGGTGGCCGGGGGTATCGAGCAGGTTGATGCGGCAGCCCTTGTATTCCATCTCCAGGGCGGTGGCTGAGATGGAGATACCCCTCTGTTTTTCCATGGTCATCCAGTCGGAGGCGGTGTGCTGCACCTGTCCGCGTGCGCGCACGGCACCGGCCAGGTGGACGGCCCCGGCATAGAGCAACAGTTTTTCGGTAAGGGTGGTTTTGCCTGCGTCCGGGTGGGATATGATGGCAAAGGTGCGCCGCCGGGCCACCTCCCGGCATAACTCGGCGCCGGCATCCGGATTGATTGGGTCTGCTGTTATAGTCAAAAGAATATACTCCTTGTGTTGATATAAGAAATCTCGTGGCAGGGTGAGCCCGTGGAATTAAAAGCGGAAGGGCGCCATCAATGCGCCCGGCGGGTGCCGGGCTGGCAGGCAAAGCTATTGGCTATCAAGTAACGCATAATGTTTGATGTTTAATTGGGATTATGGAGTCCAGTATACAATAGTTGGAGCGGCACGGCTACTCTTTGCTTTTTTGCTA
>CAZPAL010000129.1:0-4462 GCA_964584525.1 uncultured Dehalococcoidales bacterium
CGGGGAGTCCGAGAGGGGCGCCAGCCCCTCTCGAAAATATTATCCCCTCTCTTAATAAGAGAGGGGCAGGGGTGAGTTCGTGCTGAGTGGAGAGGCGTACATCACGATTCTCACCCCACCCAGGATGCTTCAGCCATTCATCATGGCTTCCGGCATGACACGGTTAGAACTGGAGACAGGCAGGGGGTGAGGCCGTTTCCCCGGTGTCCATCCTGGAGTGCGTGAAGAACGCACGAAGGATCTGGGGTGGGGACTTCCCCGGAAAACGGGATTGCTGCACCTGCTGCGCAAGTCCGAACCGGCGGAGGGCACCCTTGACAACACACAGGCATTGTCAACGCTTGGGAAACTCACAATCCGGAGACAATTGAATTCAGCACAAAACCCGCATTCAAATAAAACACGGGTCTCCTTTTTGTTCAACGTCACCTCTATGGTGACATTTTCTCAAAACACTTAACCGGTGGCAAAATCATAGAACAACTACAACTACAATATATTTTCTTGACAATCGCCTTCACTCCTCACTATAATAAAAAAAACTAAGGCCGCTTTCATTTTTCGTAAAGATTTCCGTTCAGCAGTTCCCATTTCAGGACCGAGAGGTCTGGTGCTTATAGTCCACGGTTTTATTCATGACTAAATACATATTTGTAACCGGCGGTGTAGTCAGTTCTGTTGGCAAGGGCATTGCCATCGCGTCAATCGGCGCCATCCTCAAAAGCCGCGGCATATCCGTTTCGGTCGAGAAGATGGACCCCTATCTCAATATCGACCCCGGCACCATGTCGCCCTACCAGCACGGCGAGGTTTTCGTCACCAGAGACGGCGCCGAGACCGACCTGGATTTGGGCAATTACGAACGCTTCATCGATACCGAACTTTCGGCTGAATCCAACATCACCTCCGGCCAGATGTACTCCAGCCTGCTGGCCAAGGAACGCCGCGGGGACTATCTGGGCGGCACCATCCAGGTCATTCCCCACCTCACCGGCGAAATCAAGGACAGCTTCAAGAAACTGGCCGAAAGGTCCGGGGCGGATGTCATCCTGGTGGAAGTGGGGGGTACGGTGGGGGACATCGAGGGCCAGCCCTTTCTGGAAGCCATCCGCCAGATGCGCAAGGACGTGGGGCGGGATAACGTGCTCTACGTGCATGTAACCCTGCTTCCATATATAGGCTCCACCCGGGAGCTTAAAACCAAGCCTACACAGCACAGCGTCAACGAGCTGCGGCGCATGGGTATCCAGCCCGATGTGATTATCTGCCGGGCGGACCATCCCATCTCCGACAGCATCCGCGAGAAAATCTCGCTCTTCTGCGATGTAGACATAAATGCAGTCATCCCGCTGCCCACGGTCTCCAGCGTTTACGAGGTCCCGCTGGTGCTGGAAGCGGAGGGGGCGGGGGAACTGCTGGTCAGCCGGCTGCAACTCAAGGCCGGCCCGCCCGACCTGGAAGCCTGGCGCAAGATGGTGAACTGCCTCAAGGACTCGTGCCAGACGGTCAACATCGCGCTGGTGGGCAAATACATCGAACTCGAGGACGCCTACTACTCGGTGCGCGAATCGCTGCGCCATGCCGGCCTCTTGCACGAACGGATTATCAATATCAACTGGATACAGTCCGAAGGTTTGGAAAAGCGCGACGACCTGGACGAACTCTTCCGCCACACACAGGGCATAATTGTACCGGGCGGATTCGGCACGCGCGGCATCGAAGGCATGATAAAAGCGGCGGAATATGCCAGAACGCACAATATCCCCTATCTCGGCCTGTGCCTGGGGCTGCAGGTAATGGTGATAGAGTTTGCCCGCCACGTGCTGGGTACGTCTTGCCCCAACTCCACCGAATTCGACGAGTCCACCCCCCACCCGGTGATAGACCTGATGCCCGAACAGCGCAAGGTGTCGCAGAAAGGCGCCAGCATGCGCCTGGGCAACTACCCCTGCCGGCTGGCCGAAGGCACGCGGGCGGCGCAGGCGTACGGGGGCGCGGTGCTGGTACAGGAGCGCCACCGCCACCGCTATGAATTCAACAACGATTACCGCCAGTCCCTGGCTAAAGCGGGGCTGGTGCTGAGCGGTATTTCACCCGACGGCAAGCTGGTGGAAGTCTGCGAGCTGGCCGGCCATCCCTGGATGGTGGCTTGCCAGTTCCATCCCGAATTCGTGTCGCGGCCCAACCGGCCGCATCCGCTCTTCAGCGGTTTCATCGGCGCCGCCAAGAACGTGCTGCGTGAAGGCGACCAGCCGCTGCTGCCGCTGAGTTCGGTCTAGGAGGGGTTATGCGCATATTTCTGGATACCGCCAATATCGAACTCATCCGCCGCGGCGTGGCCTGGGGCGTGGTCAGCGGCGTAACCACCAACCCCACGCTGGTGGCGGCCGAGGGCATCCAGGATTACAAATCAGCGGTGCAGCAAATCTGCGCCGTCGTTCCGGGCGAGGTTTCCGCCGAAGTGGTGGTGGAGGGCGTGGACGCTATGCTGGAGCAGGCGCGCCAGATAGCCGCCTGGCATCCCAATGTGGTGGTCAAGATTCCCGCCACTCCCCAGGGGTTCGAGGTGACCTCCCGGCTGGCGGCCGAGAAAATCAAGGTCAACATGACCCTCTGCTTTTCGGCCAACCAGGCACTGCTGGCCGGGCTGGCCGGGGCCTGGTTCGTCAGCCCCTTCGTGGGCCGGCTGGACGATATCAGCCAGGACGGCATGGCGCTGGTGCGGGAAATAGCCGGCATATACGACAGGTATAAATTTGAAACCAAAATAATTGCTGCCAGTATCCGCCACCCGCTGCACTGCCTGGAAGCGGCTCGCGCCGGCTCTCACATCGCAACGGTGCCTTTCAAGGTGCTCGAACAGATGATGACGCACCCCTTGACGGAGGCGGGCAACGCCCGCTTCCTGGCGGACTGGCACAAATGTCAGGAGAAGAAATAAATGGATGGAACAGTAAGACGGGGCAGGCCCAGGAAGGTCCGGGCCGAGGAGGTCAAAGTGGAAGAGAGACAGGTTCAGGCGACGCAGCCGCTGGCCATGATGGACTCTGTCGAGGCGGCGCCGGTTATGGCGCCGGTCCAAGCGCCGGATCGTAGCCTTGCGTTTAGCCAACCCGAGGCGGCGCGGCCGCCGATGCTGGATATCAAGACACTGGAAGGCAAAAGCCGGGAAGAACTGCTTGACATCGCCCGCGAGAACGGGCTGACCGGCGTCACCGGCCACAAGAAGCAGGACATCATCATGCGCCTGCTGCAGTACTACGCCGAAAAGCAGGGCAACGTGTTCTGCTCCGGCATCCTGGACATCATGCCGGACGGCTACGGCTTCCTGCGCCAGGAGACGCTGCTGCCTTCGCCTTCAGATATATACGTATCCCAGTCCCAGATACGCCGCTTCTCGCTGCGCACCGGCGATACGGTGGTGGGGCAGGGGCGCCCGGCCAAGGCCGGCGAAAAATACTACAGCCTGCTCAGGGTGGAAGCCATCAACGACATCAACCCGGAGATGGCGCGCGGCCGCCCCAACTTCAGTTCTCTGACCCCCACTTTCCCGGACAAAATCATCAACCTGGAAACCCGCCAGGAGACGCTTTCGACGCGGCTGGTAAACCTGGTGGCCCCCATCGGGCGCGGGCAGCGCGGCCTGATAGTGTCGCCGCCCAAAGCCGGCAAGACCATGCTGCTCAAGGCTATCGCCAATGCCGTCTCCACCAATTATAACGACATCAGCATCATCGTCTGCCTCATCGGCGAACGCCCGGAAGAGGTGACGGACATGAAGCGCTCCATCCGGGGCGAGGTTATCGCCGCCACCTTCGACGAGGCGGTGGAAAACCAGACCCGCGTGGCCGAACTGGCGCTTGAAAAAGCCAAGCGCATGGTGGAGGGCGGCAAGGATGTGTTCATCCTGCTGGACGGCATCACCCGCCTCACCCGCGCCTACAACCTGGCTATGCCGTCCTCCGGGCGCACGCTCTCCGGCGGCATCGACCCGGTAGCCCTGCATCCCGGCAAGCGCTTCTTCGGCGCGGCGCGCAACATCGAGGAAGGCGGCTCGCTGACCATCCTGGCCACCTGTCTGGTGGATACCGGCTCGCGCATGGACGACCTTATCTATGAAGAGTTCAAGGGCACCGGCAACATGGAACTGCACCTGGACCGCCGCCTGGCCGAACGCGGCATCTTCCCGGCGGTGGACATCACCCGCTCCAGCACCCGCCGCGACGACCTGCTGCTCAGCGAAGCCACCGCCAAACAGGTGAGGCTGCTCAGGCGCATGGTGGCCATGATTTCGTCCGATTCGCCGTCCGGCAACTCACTGGAAATTACTGAACGGGTGATAGACCATCTGCGCAAGACGCGCACCAACGCTGACTTCCTGGCCAGCCTGGGTAAAGAAAGGCTGTAGGTTATTTAACCTCCCCCCTGCCCCCTCTCCACGCTGGAGAGGGGGTTTTTTCTC
>CAZPAL010000130.1:0-4423 GCA_964584525.1 uncultured Dehalococcoidales bacterium
TGGCGCAGCAAATCGGAATTATGGGGGTCGTAGAGGCTGTCTCCGGTGAGCATCCCCTCGCGCTTTACCAGTTGCTCCACGCGGCTGAAACCCTCGTCGGTAGGTTCCACGCTGTGTTCCTTTTCTTTGACTTCATAATCCTGGCCGGGCTTCAGTCCCTGCACCAGGCGTGAAAAAATCTGGTATTTCTGGCTGGACTCGGTATCGGGGGCGCTGATGATGAGCGGGGTGCGCGCCTCGTCGATGAGCAGATTGTCCACCTCGTCCACGATGGCGTAGTTAAGTTCGCGCTGCACCATCTGGGAAAGGTCCTGAGCCATATTGTCGCGCAGGTAATCGAAACCGAACTCGGCGGAGGTGCCGTAGGTGATGTCGGCCAGATAGGCCTCCTTGCGCGGGATGGGCCGGAAATGCCGCCACGGGTCGTTCTCTTTCTCTGAATCGAAGGCAGGGTCGAAGCGCATGGCCGGCTGGTGGTCCGCCGCCGATTGCATGGGATAGATGCTGGCCACGCTTACCCCCAGGGCGTGGAAGATGGGGCCCATCCAGTACGGGTCGCGACGGGCCAGGTAGTCGTTGACCGTCACCAGGTGCACGCCGCGCCCGGTAAGCGAGTTCAGGTAAAGCGGCAGCGTGGCCACCAGCGTTTTGCCTTCACCGGTGCGCATTTCGGCTATCTTGCCGTGATGCAGCACGATGCCCCCGATGAGCTGGACGTCGTAATGACGCTGCCCCAGTGTGCGGCGGGCGGCCTCGCGCACGGCTGCGAAGGCTTCGGGCAAGAGCTGGTCAAGAACTTCGTTCTGCTTCTTCTTGAGGCTTTTTTCCAACGTCTCAATACCGGACTGGATGTCCTTGCATTGGGCTGAATAAGCCTCTTTGTCTTCAAAAAGGGCCTCGCGCTGGCATTTTTGGGTTTCGACAAGTTCGGCGCGCAGGCTTTCCAGCTTGCCTATGGTTTCTGACGCAACATCCTTCACCCGTTTTTTAAATTCAGCCGTCTTGTTGCGGAGTTCTTCCTCCGATAAAGCCTGAAAAACTGGTTCGAGCTTATTAATCTCATCCACCAGCGGCTGGAGTTTTTTTATCTCGCGCTCGTTGGAATCAACCAGGCCGCTAAACCACTTAAACATCCGCATTCGCCTCGATTATTCTGCGGGCCTCTTCCGCCCGCTTAGCCGTAACCATGATATTCACTTCGCCCATGCCGTCCATGATGAAAGTGTGGATGGACAGCGCGGCGTTGCCCTGCATAAGGGAGGGAATACCCGCGCTTTCCAGCAGCCCCCGGATTACCTGGGCTTCCAGTTCCCCGCTGGCGCGGTACACCTGAACGATATCCTTGAAATTCGCCATCATACCTATTCGAACATGGCTCCCACCGAAAGCCCGGTGTGGATGCGGTGAATGGCTTCACCCAGCAGGGGAGCGGTGGGCAGCACCGTAATCTTGTCCAGTTGCTTAGACGGGGGTACGGGGATGGAATTGGTAACGATTACCTCTTTGATGGGGGAGGCCTTGATGCGCGCGATGGCAGGGCCTGAAAAAACCGGGTGGGTGGCACAAGCGTAAACATTGACCGCCCCGGCCTGCAGGAGGGCGTCGGTGGCGTGCGCCAGCGAGCCGGCGGTGTCTATTTCATCGTCGAAGGTGATGGCTGTTTTGCCAGCTACGTCGCCGATGATGTTCAGCGTTTCGGTCTGGTCGTTATTGCCCAGGCGACGCTTTTCGATGATGGCCAGCGGGGACTCCAGGCGCGCCGCCACGTCGCGTGCCTTTTTGGAAATGCCGATGTCGGTAGCCACCACCACCATATTGGGCAGTTTTTTCTTCTTGATGTACCCGGTCAGCAATGTCTGGGCGGTAAGTTCATCCACCGGTACGTCGAAAAACCCCTGAATCTGCCCGGCGTGCAGGTCCATGGTCAGCACGCGGCCGGCCCCGGAGGTGGTAATCAGGTCGGCCACCAGCCGGGCGGTTATCGGCACCCGGGGCTGGTCCTTTTTATCGGTGCGCCCGTAGCCATAATAAGGGATGACGGCGGTGATACGCCCGGCGGAAGCCCGCCAGAAAGCATCCAGCATGATGAAAAGCTCGACCAGATTGTTGTTGACCGGCGAGCAGACGGGCTGGATGACGAAAATATCCCGTTCGCGCACGTTTTCCAGGATGCGCACGAAGATATTTTCGTTGGAAAACTGGCTCACTTCCATGCGCCCCAGCGGCATGCCCAGGTATTCGCAAACCGCCTGGGCCAGTTGCGGGTGGGCATTTCCCGAAAAAATCTTCAGCTCGTCCATAATTGAATCCTCCGCGCGGCGGCCGGGCAGACCGCCGAATTCTCAGCTTTTAATCGTTGATACCGGGTACAGGGAAGCGACGGCACAGTTCCAGCACCTCGCAATTGACCTCTTTCTCTACTTTCGGGTCGTCGATATTGTCGATGACGCGCGAAATCCAGGCGGCGACGGCCAGCATTTCGGCAGTGCCAAAGCCGCGGCTGGTGACGGCCGGGGTACCCAGCCTGATGCCGCCCGCCACGCGCGCTGTCTGAGTCGCCGAAAACGGCACCGTGTTGCGGTTAACCACGATGCCGGCCCGGCCCAGCGATTCCTCTGCCTGCTTGCCGCTGACGCCCTTGGAAGCCAGGTCAATCAGTACCAGGTGGTTATCCGTCCCGCCGCTGACCAGCCTGAACCCGGCCAGTTTGAGTTCCTCCGCCAGCACGCCTGCGTTTTCCAGGATGCGGCGCTGATAACCGACGAATTCGGGCTGCATGGCCTCTAAAAACGAAACCGCCTTGGCGGCGATGACGTGCATCAGCGGGCCTCCCTGCATGCGCGGGAAAACGGATGAATCCATCGAGGGTCCCAATTCCCTGCGGCACAGGATGAACCCTCCGCGCGGCCCGCGCAGCGTCTTGTGGTTGGTGGACGTTACCACTTCAGCGTAGGGCACGGGGGATGGGTGTAGCCCCGCCGCTACCAACCCGGCGATGTGAGCCATGTCCACCATCAATCTGGCTCCCACCAGGTCGGCGATAGCGCGCAGCCGTTCAAAATCAATGATACGTGGGTAGGCGCTGGCTCCAGCCACAATCAGTTTGGGCCGGTGTTCCGCTGCCAGCCGCTCGACCGCGGCGTAATCGATGCGTTCGGTGTCGGGGTCGAGGCCGTAGCTGACAAACTTGTAGGCCTTGCCGGAAAAGTTCACCGGTGAACCATGGGTCAGGTGCCCGCCGTGAGAAAGCTCCATGCCCAGAATGGTATCGTTGTAACCCACCAGTGAGAAGTAAGCCGCCATGTTGGCCTGGGCGCCGGCATGAGGCTGAACGTTGGCGTACTCCGCGCCGAACAACTCGCGCGCGCGGCTGATGGCAATGCGTTCGATTTCATCCACATTCCCGCAGCCGCCGTAATAGCGTTTGGCGGGGTACCCCTCGGCGTATTTATTGGTCAGAAATGTGCCCTGCGCTTCGAGCACCGCCCGGCTGGTATAGTTTTCGGAAGCAATCAGATTGATGGTCTCTATCTGCCGCGTGCCTTCCAGGGCGATGAAACGGCTGATTTCCGGGTCGGTCTGGTTGAGCGAAATCATTAAAATCCTTCCTCGGGGCAATTTTTTATGCCAGAATAGCGCCTGACGCAACCTATATTCTAACCCTTTAGAGGCGCCACTGGCAAACGCAGAGGTGCTAAAAATTGCCGCCCCGCGCAACCGGTTCAGCCTTCATCCGGTGGGCAGGTTTGGGGGGTGGGGGCGATGGAGAGGTCGGTTGCCTCTTCGGCGCCATCCGGTTGGAGAATCTCTTCTTCCGGGGGGACTGACAGCTTGAGTTTCCAGTTGTAGCCGAGATAACCGATGGCAAAAATCAGCAGCAGCACACAGGCGGGAATGGAAACCCACAGCCTGACCGGTGATATCCAGCAGAATGCCACCATATGCAGAACCAGGAAAAGCAAAACCAGCAGTTCCAGCAGGCGCTTCAGCTTTCCCCGGCGGCGGGAGACGGCTTTATCCAGCATCTTATCCAGCAGCAGTCCCATGCCCAGGCAGACGGCGCCGACGCTGGGGAGGAAATAGAAGAGGAAGCTGACGCGGTCGGTGGCAATGCTGAGCGGAATCCACAATAGCCAGGTGCCGATGAGCCAGCACACGGCGAAGATGGCGGCGTTGTTCCGCTTGAAGGATTGCCAGATGGTGAAGGGGATGACCAGCAGCCCCGCAAACCAGATGGTGGGGCTGAGTATGCCGGTATAGTCGGGGTTATACCAGTAGGCTATGGCCGCCAGGGTGTATTTGGCGGGATTGACCAGCCAGCCGTAAAAATAAAACGAGCCAGAAGGTGAAAGTATCCATTCCCAGGGACGGCTGGGCAGAGGGGCTTTGTAAAGCCCTGTTGCGGGGTCTATGTACACATCGA
>CAZPAL010000131.1:0-4373 GCA_964584525.1 uncultured Dehalococcoidales bacterium
ACTTTTAATAGCCAAAATCTTGCAGACAGCCATTGATAACACACCCGGCGGCGCTGCTGCGCTCACCCCGGAGAATGTGGAAAAGTACGGCTTCAAGATGCTTGACTACAACGTCGAAGGGCTACACGGACCGGTAAAATATACCGCCGGCGATAACCGTCTCAGCAAGGCCATGCGTGTCTTCGAGGTACGGGGTGGGGTCATTACCCCCAGCACAGACTGGATAAACGCAGCATATATCGACTACGGATTCAAATAGGAGATTGATTTGGCAGGGGGACGGGCATCCGTCCCCCTGCCAAATCAATCGGGGAACAACGGTTGAAAGCATGCTGAAACTGAATAACATCGAAGTTACCTATCTTAACGTCATCCGTGTTTTACACGGCGTGTCGCTGGCCATACCTGACGGCCAGATTGTGACCATGCTGGGCGCCAACGGCGCCGGTAAAACAACCACTCTGAAAGCCATCTCTGGCCTGTTGCACATCGAAGAGGGCGAGGTCACCGACGGCAATATCGAATGGGACGGGGAGCGGATTGATAAAAAAAACCCTGAACGCATAGGCAAGCTGGGTATCGTGCAGGCCCTGGAGGGACGCCGGGTTTTCGAACATCTGACGGCCGAGGAGAACCTCATGGTGGGCGCTTTTAACCGGCGGAACCGCCAGGAGGTAAAACAGGACCTGGAGATGGTTTACGATTACTTTTCCCGCTTGCGCAACCTGCGCAACAACACAGCGGGATACCTTTCCGGTGGAGAGCAGCAGATGGTGGTTATCGGGCGGGCGATGATGGCCAGGCCCAAGCTCATGATGCTCGACGAGCCATCGCTGGGATTGGCCCCCATGATGGTCGATGAAATCTATTCTATCATTAAACGCTTCAACGACGAACAAAAAATATCGGTTTTTCTTGTCGAACAAAATGTTCGTATCGCGCTGTCAATCGCCCATTATGGGTACGTCATGGAGAACGGGCGGATTGTGCTTGACGGAACGGCCGAGTTTTTGAACAATAACGAGGATATAAAAGAATTTTATATGGGGCTTTCCGCCCTGGGACAACGAAAAAGTTATCGGGAAGTCAAGCATTATAAACGACGCAAGCGCTGGCTTTAGCTGGGAACAATATGCCTAAACAAAATAATCAACGGGGCCGTAACCAATATTATGACAGATTCGAAACCATGTCCGCAGAAGCCAGGCAGGCACATTTTGACCTGGCGCTCGGCAAGGCCGCCTCCCGTGCTTACCGCGGTGCGCCGTCGGCTCGGGAAATTATGCATCGGGCAGGGATTACCCCGAGAGATGTAAAGACGACCCGCGACTTTGAAAAACTGCCGGTGACACGTAAATCGGATTTGATTGATAAACAGGGGAAATTGCCTCCTTACGGCGGATTCTATATCGGACATACGGAGGATATCGAGCGTATCTTCGTCTCCCCGGGGCCTGTTTATGAACCGCTGCACGATTCCAGCATTGAATGGTTCGCCAAATCATTCTGGGCGGCGGGTTTTCGCCGCGGTGATGTCGTCATCAATACTTTTACATACCATCTTTCTCCGGCTGGGACATTATTTGGAGAGGCTCTGCGGGATTGCGGCGCGACGGTTGTGGTAGCTGGTACGGGAAATACGGATGTACACATACGGACTATGAAAGATCTGGAGGTCACAGCATTTGTCGGAACCCCTTCCTATCTCTTAACGATAATCAATAAAATCAATGACAGCGGAGATTTTAAAAAAGAGTTTAAAATCAAAAAAGCCTGGTTCACGGGAGAGATGCTTTCGCCTTCGATGCGCAGTACTCTGGAAAGGGAACATGGCATCGACACATATCAAACCTACGCCGTAACCGAACCCGGGGGCGCGCTGGCGTATGAGTGCCCCCAGAAATCGGGCTTACATTTGATGGACGAATACTTCATCGAAATTATCGACCCATTTACCGGGCGGCAGTTGCCGCCGGGAGAAGTCGGGGAGGTAGCGGTTACTCCTTTACATAATAAACATTGGGGACTGCTGCGATTCGGAACGGGAGATCTGTCCAAATTAAGCACATCAGCCTGCCCCTGCGGCCGGACCGCACCGAAACTGACCGGCTTATTAGGCCGCACCGGCGAAGCGGTCAAGGTGAGAGGGATGTTCGTCGTTCCCAGGCAAGTCGAGTCGGCTCTTGAGACCATCCCGGAAACCGGCAGGTTCCAGCTGATTGTGCGGCGGGAAGGCAACCGGGACGAGCTTACGCTGAAAGTCGAAGTAAACCAACCAGCAAACCAGCCGTCCGGCTTGCGCAGCCGCATCGAAAGCGCCTTTCAGAGCGCCTGTATCGTTAAGCTGGACCACGTCTTGCTTTCCGGCCCATTTCCCCCTGGCACTAAAAACATACAGGATGAACGAGTGTGGACCTAAATGACTGAAATTGCTAAATTTTCCGATTCCGGGGCGGAGAACAGCGTGGCGGTAAGTATTCGAAATTTGACGTTGTCTTTTGGCGGAATCACGGCCCTCAAAGATGTTTCGCTGGACATTCGAAACAATGAGATACTGGCTATCATCGGCCCCAACGGAGCAGGTAAAACCTGTCTGCTGAATTGCCTGAATGGTTTTTACAAACCACAACACGGGGAAATCATTTATCAGGGTAAAAATATTACCCGCATCCGGCCGGATAAAGCCGCCAGGATTGGTTTGGCGCGCACTTTTCAAAACATTGAACTTTTTTCGGGTCTCACCACACTTGAGAACGCCATGGCGGCCCGCCACGTTTTTATGAAACAGAATCTGTTGACAGGTTCACTTTATTTCGGACCCGCTCACGAAGAGGAAATTCGTCACCGGCGAATTGTTGAAAACATCATCGATTTTTTAGAAATCGAAGCCGTGCGCCACAGCGTAGTAGCCATGTTGCCCTACGGCCTGCGCAAACGCATTGAACTGGCGCGCGCCCTGGCGCTCGAACCTAAAGTCTTACTGCTGGATGAACCCATGGCAGGTATGAATAACGAAGAAAAAGAAGATATTGCGCGTTTTATAGTCGACATCTACGAAGGGCAAGGGGAAACTTATCCCGAAACCCCGGTTCTGCGCGACGGGGTCAGCAGCATAGTGCTCATCGAACACGACATAGGCGTGGTGATGGACCTGGCTGACCGCATTGTGGTGCTGGATTTCGGGCGGAAAATCGCGGAGGGAACGCCTGCCGAGATTCGTAATAACCCGCATGTAATCTCGGCCTATCTGGGTGAAACCAGCAAACGTTAGGCAGCGTCTTTCTCTTCTGCCATGATTTTATCTCTGTATTCGATAATCTGATGGCAGGCCTCTCGCTCACAGGCCTCTGGTTTCTTTTTATTATTCTCGTTTTGAGAGTAACCCGTGCAACGACCTTTCCCGTTACGGTCAATTATCAGGGTCACTTCCTTGCCCGTGGAGATACATACGACCGTAGTGGCGGTAATCTGCCAATCAACCATTTCTACTTCCTTTGTCAGCTATCGCTTCAATACCTTGCCCGCTTTGAAGGCTGGAGCCAGCACCTCGCCCAGCTCCTGGTAAACAGAAGAGCCTGGACTATAAACCAGCGGTTTAACCAAAGAGACGTCGGGGCGACCGCCGCTCACACATTCCTCTGAGACAAAGGTATCTATCACCTCACCAACCACCAGCACATGGCTCCCCAGGGTTAACAGTTGAACCACTTTGCATTCCATGTTGAGCGGGCATTGTTCTATCATAGGCGCGCTTTCCAGTTGTCCGTAGAAGACTGTAAACGCGCAGACGGCGATTTTGTCAGCCCTGGCCCCGGAAACGATGCCGCAATAATCCGCTTCCACAGCCATTTCCTGCGAAGGCACGTTGACCGAAAAAGTGCCGTTTTGTTGTATTCCCTTGAACGTATAGCGGCTGGGCCGGATGGCCAGGCTCACCATCGGGGGTTCTCCGCAGGCGATGCCACCCCAGGCCGCGGTAAGAACATTAGGTTTACCATCAACATTGGCGCCTACCAAAAAGGCGGGCATAGGGTAGAGGTATGTACTGGGTCCCAGGCTTTTTTTCACTATTCACCTATCTCCCGATTGGAATCTCCACCTGTCAGCAACCGCCATTTTTCCTCTCCCATACACTGGCGGGCTGATTTACACCATTCGATGCAGGATGGAGTTGTTTCCCGTTGCACGTACTGGCCGCATTTACGGCAGCGAATGCGCATTTCATCAGAAAACATCTCCACCATCTCGCTGCATCCCGGGCAGCGGTATAAAGCTGAACGCAGGTTGCGGCTACCCTGCCCGGGGCACTTTGTGTTCATAGGCCTGCCTTTAATCAAAATTAGCGCGCACTCCCACTATAACATCTGAGGGGC
>CAZPAL010000132.1:0-4265 GCA_964584525.1 uncultured Dehalococcoidales bacterium
GGGGTGGATGTTGACATCCACCTCCGCAGGCTCGATAGTCAGGTTGATGACGGCTACCGGGTGGCGGCCGGTGGTGAGCAATCCGTGGTAGGCCTGCTCAACCGCCCAGCTCAGCCGGCGCATGCTGACCCAGCGGCGGTTGACGAAAAGGCTGATGCGGTCCCCGCTGCTGCGGCTGAGTTCGGGGCTGGAAACCAGTCCGCTGACCCGTGCCGATGCTGCCTGGTCACTGGATTGAGAGACGACCTCGAGCATATGACGGGCCGTCTCCAGCCCGTACACCTGGATTACGGCGTCCAGCAGGCGCCCGCTGCCGGTGGTACTCATGGTGGTTTTACCCTCGTTCACCAGTGTGAATTTTACTTCCGGGTAAGCCAGCGCGTACTGGCTGACGATGCGCCCTATCTGGCTGGCTTCGGCAGCGGCTGGTTTGAGAAATTTCAGCCTGGCCGGCACGCCCTGGAACAAGCCGCGCACGCTCACCGATGTGCCTCGCGTCCGGCCGGCGCTGGATTTATCTATCACCACTCCGTTACGCACGCGCAGGTTGACCCCCCGGCCGTCGTCACCGCCACACGACAAAAGCTCGACGTCGGCCACTGCAGCCATACTGGCCAGGGCTTCACCCCGGAAACCCAGCGTGCCCAGCGCATACATATCTTCGAAGGTGCTAATCTTGCTGGTGGCATGCCGGTTGAAAGCCAGTTCGATTTCCTGCGGTGGAATTCCGCAGCCGTTATCGCTGACCTGCATCAAATCTGTGCCGCCGCCCGAGAGGCTGATGCTGACGGCATCGGCGCCGGCGTCCAGCGCATTCTCGACCAGTTCCTTGATTACCGAAGCCGGCCGTTCTATGACTTCCCCGGCAGCAATGCGCGAGACCACATCAGGGGGCAGCAGGTGCAGGGTCATGGGTTATTCCACTTTTTCCAGCCTGGCGAAGCTCAGCAACAATTTTTTCACTCCCACCCCTTTGAAGCTGATTAAGGCTTCGGCATCGTTTCTGACCGGGCTGCAGGTGATGACCGTGCCTTCGCCGAAGTGGGCATGGCGTACGCGGTCACCGGGCGCCAGTAACGGAATCTCAACCGGCTCCTGGCTGGGAGCCATATCCCAGTCGATTTCGGCAGCGGGTGCGGCGCGGGTTTCCACCGGCCTGGCCGATGAACCGCTGATGAGATGCCCCGGCACGTCCTTGAGGAAACGCGAGGGGGTATTGACCGTGCTGCTGCCCATCAGCGCCCGCCTGAAAGCGCGGGTCAGGTAGATGCGCTTGCGGGCGCGGGTGATACCCACATAACACAGGCGGCGTTCCTCTTCCATCTGGGCCGGGTCGTCGAAGGAGCGGATATGGGGCAGGACTCCCTCTTCCATGCCTACGATGAAGACCACCGGGAACTCCAGCCCTTTGGCCTGGTGCAGGGTGATGAGCGTGACCGCATCCGCAGTCTCGTCGTACTTGTCCACATCCGAAACCAGCGTCACCCCTTCCAGGAAGGCGGGCAGGGCTTCCCCGGGAGGAAGCTCGTCGTACTGCTGCACCACCCCCCTCAGCTCCATCACATTCTCCCAGCGTTCCTCGCCCTCCTGGCCGGCAATCAAACTTTCTTTATAGCCGGTCTTTTTAATTATAAGGTCGAACAACTCCAGCAGCGTCAGGACGGAGCAGCGGGATATAAACTCAGCCATCAATTTTTCAAATTTAGAAAGCAGGCCCAGCGTGCGCGGGGTGAACAGGGCGGGAGCCGCCGCCTGGTGGGTGATTGCCTCCAGGGCTGCGGAAAGACTCAGTTTATTTTCTTTGGCCCACAGCGAAAGCTCACCTGCGGTGCGGTCTCCGATGCCGCGCAGCGGCGTGTTGATGATGCGTGAAACGGCGATGTCGTCGGCCGGGTTTTGAATTATTCTCAGATAGGCGATAATATCGCGGATTTCCTTGCGCTCGTAAAAGCGTGTGCCGGCCACCAGCCTGTAGGGCGTGCCGTAGCGTATGAATGCTTCCTCCAGCGCCCGTGACTGGGCGTTGGTGCGGTACATGACAGCGCAATCGCCCGGCCGGTATTCTCCTTTGCCCACCAGCCGTTCGATTTCATTTGCTACAAAGACGGCTTCTTCCTGCTCGTTATATGTTTCGGCCAGCACCACCGGCTCGCCCTCTATATTTTCTGTCCACAGCTCCCGGGCTTTACGCTGTTTATTGGGCGCGATGACCGCCGAGGCTGTCTCCAGGATGGTTTTGGTGGAGCGGTAATTCTGGGATAGCAGGATGACTCTGGCTTCGGGATAGTCCTTTTCGAAATTGAGGATATTGCGCATATCGGCGGCACGCCAGGAGTAGATAGACTGGTCGGGGTCGCCAACCACGCACAGGTTGCGGTGCCCGGCGGCCAGGCGCTTGACCAGTTCGTACTGCACCAGGTTGGTGTCCTGGAACTCGTCCACCATCACGTACTGGTAGCGGTGCTGGTAACGCGCCAGCACTTCCGGGCACTGCCTGAAGAGTAACACTGTTTTCATCAGCAGGTCATCGAAATCAAGCGCGCTGCAGGCGGTCAGCGCCGCCTGGTAACGTTCATAAACACGCGCAACCACTTCTTCGAAGTAGCTGCGTGCGCGTGCTGCGTAATCACCCGGGGCAATCATCTGGCTCTTGGCGCTGCTGATATGCGAGAGCACCGCTCCGGCGGCGTACTGTTTGGGGTCGAAACCGGCTTCCTGCAGCGAGCGTTTGACCAGGCTTATCTGGTCGTCCTGGTTATAGATAACGAAGCCGGGGGCCACCCCGATATTGAACCCATCCCGGCGCAGGATGCGGGCGCAGATGGCATGAAAGGTGCCGACAGTGAGGTCCCTGGCGGCATTGCCCGCCAGTTGCTCCAGCCGGCTCTGCATCTCGCGGGCCGCTTTGTTGGTGAAGGTGACCGCCATGATGTTGTGGGGGCTGACCCCGCACTCAGCCAGCAGATGGGCGATGCGGTGGGTGATGACGCGGGTTTTACCGCTGCCCGGCCCGGCCAGTATAAGCACCGGTCCGCAGGTGGTTTGCATGGCTTCTCGTTGGGCTGGATTCAGGTTAGGGGAAAGCTCAGTAGTCATAGGGGCTAATTATAACATTTTGGGATGAAGGGGTCACCGCGCGCGGCTCTTGCTTTTGCCCGCGCTTATTTGATACAATAGGAAAACTAAGATATATCCTGTACCTTTAAGCTGGTCCCGTGAGGCCGGTAAGGGAAGTTGGCAACGGTTTCAAAACCTCTTACCGGCGGAATTTGGTGAGAGGTTTTATTATGCCCTCAAAAGTAGTGATGACCGCCGACGAGATGCGGCGCAGCTTGGCACGCATGGCGCATGAGATTGTCGAGCGCAATAAAACCACCCGTGACCTGATTTTAATCGGCATGCGCACGCGCGGCGTACCGCTGGCACAGCGTTTGGCGGACAACATCCTGCGCTTCGAAAAAGCCGGTATTCCTATCGGCGCGCTGGATTTCAGCCTCTACCGCGACGACCTGGAACAACGCCAGCCTGATATCAAAACCACCGATATCCCGGCCAGCGTGGTCGGCAAAACGGTTATCCTGGTTGACGACGTGCTCTACACCGGGCGCAGCACGCGGGCTGCCATGGACGCATTGATAGACCTGGGGCGCCCCGAGGTCATCCAACTGGCAGTATTGATAGACCGCGGGCACCGCGAACTGCCCATACGCGCCGATTATGTCGGCAAAAACATCCCAACCGCCCGCAATGAAGAGATACACGTCAGACTGGCAGAATCCGACGGCGAAGACGAAGTGGTCATCACCACTGGGGAGGCGGAATGACGCAATTGTCTGACCACGGTGCTCTGGAAAAAGCCCTGGCGGCCTGGAACCGGCGCCACGTGCTGGATTTGGACGATTGGAGCAGCCGGGAAATCGGCCTGGTGCTGGACTGCGCGCGCCAAATGCAGGAGGCTCTCGGTGCTTCGGCCGGACAATTGGGCCTGCTGGCCGGGCGGACAATCGTCACCCTGTTCTATGAAGCCAGCACCCGCACCCGCGGTTCTTTTGAAATGGCGGCCAAAAAGCTCTCCGCCGATGTCATCAATATCACCGCTCAGGGCAGTTCGGTCAGCAAGGGGGAAAGCCTGGCGGACACCATCGCCACTCTTGAGGCCATGCGGCCTGACGCCATCGTCATTCGCCATCCATATTCCGGCGCTCACTATTCCCTCTTACCCGGAGTTGGGGTTCCCATCATCAACGCCGGGGACGGCTGGCATG
>CAZPAL010000133.1:0-4225 GCA_964584525.1 uncultured Dehalococcoidales bacterium
CTGATGCCCGCTTCACGCATGAAAGTTGACATCGCCAAGATTATGAAGCTGGAAGGCTTCATCACTGATTATGAGATGCTGGGCACCGGTATTCAGCGTCAGATTAAAATTACACTGAGGTATGCCGAACGTAACCGCCCCCTGATTAACGGGCTGAAAAGGGTCAGCAAGCCAGGGCTAAGGCTTTATGTCCAGCGACATGAAATCCCGCGTGTTTACGGCGGCATGGGGATTGCTATACTCTCCACCTCCCGCGGGGTGTTGCCCAGTTACAAGGCCTGGAAACAGGGTATCGGCGGGGAACTTCTTTGTTATGTTTGGTAAATGCGAAATGAGGTTTGACACATGTCCAGAATAGGTCTTATGCCGATAGCGCTGCCGCCCGGAGTGGCGGTTGAGGTGCACGATCATGAAATCCGCGTCAAAGGGCCGAAAGGCGAGTTGAAACGGCGCATCAGCCCCGATATCAGCGTGGCTTTGAAAGACAAGCAACTGTTGGTGACGCGGCCGAGCGACGACCAGCAGCACCGTTCGCTGCATGGTTTGACCCGCACGCTGGTAGCCAACATGGTCGAGGGCGTCACCTCCGGGTTCGAAAAGAAGCTGGAAGTGGTGGGGGTGGGTTTCAGGGCTGAAAAAGTTGGGGACGATTTGGTCCTGCGCGTCGGATTCACGCACACAGTGGTCATGAAACCGCGCCCTGGCATCACTTTCGCCGTGGATGCCAAGAGCGTCGGCATCGCCATCACCGGGATAGACAAAGAAGCGGTCGGGCAGACTGCCGCCGAGGTGCGCCGGGTGCGCCCTCCTGATGCCTATAAAGGGAAAGGCATACGGTATGCCGGGGAAGTTATCAAGCTGAAGGCCGGCAAGTCTGGCAAGGCCGTGGGAGGTAAAAAGTAGGCAATGGTTAAGATGAGCAGCGGCGCGGTACGCCGCGCCAGACATTCAAGAATCAGGAAAACCGTCAAGGGGACGGCGGACAGGCCTCGTTTATGCGTGTTCCGCAGCCTGCAGCATATATACTGCCAGGTGATTGACGACACCCGGGGGCACACGCTGGCCTCGGCCTCGACACTGGAATCCGGAGCGGAAAAAGACACTGCCGGCGTCAAGAAGTCCGTACAAGCCGAGGCGGTCGGCACCAGGCTGGCCGAGAGAGCTTTGCAAGCAGGGGTGACCCAGGTGGTTTTTGACCGCGGCGGCTTCAAATATCACGGACGGGTTAAAAACCTGGCCGAAGCGGCTCGCAAGGCCGGATTAAAGTTCTAAGAGGATGGACTGAAGTGGTAAAAGAACTGATAACCAGAAGCAAGATTGATGCCAGCGAACTAGCTTTGAACGATAAATTGATTTACATCAACCGGGTATCGAAGGTGCTCAAGGGGGGCAAACGGCTCAGTTTCGCCGCCCTGGTGGTGTCCGGTGACGGCGCTGGGCATGTCGGCATCGGCGTGGGCAAATCCAACGAAGTTCCGGAAGCCATCAACAAAGCCAATGCAGTGGCACGCAAACACCTGGTCAAGATACAGATGGCCGGCAGCACCATCCCTTATGAGTCCCGCGCGCGTTTCGGCGGCGCGGATGTACTGCTCAAACCCGCAGCGCAGGGAACCGGCATCATTGCCGGGGGCAGCGTGCGGGCGGTGGTGGAAGCCGCCGGTATCAAGGATATCTTGACCAAGTCTCTGGGCAGCGCCAACAAAGCTAACGTTGCCAAAGCGGTCATGTTGGCTCTTTCCCAGCTTAAAGACCCCCGGGTGGAGATGGCGCGGCGCAAAGGGTCCGCCGGGGTGCAGGAGGCGAAGGCAGGTGTCTAAATTAAAAATTACCTGGGTTAAAAGTGACATCGGATATCCACAGGACCAGAGGCTGACTATCAAGTCGCTGGGATTAAAGAAATTGAACCAGAGCGTGGTACATGACGATTGCGGTGCCGTCCGGGGCATGATTATAAAGGTACGCCACCTGGTAAGAGTGGAGGATGCGAACTAATGCAGCAGCATGAAATTAACCCCGCCCGGGGTTCCCGCAAATCCGCCAAGCGTGTTGGTCGCGGCAACGCCAGCGGGCACGGCACATACTCCTGCCGCGGATGCAAGGGCAACAAAGCCCGCGCCGGGTTCGGCGTGCGCCCCGGCTTTGAAGGCGGGCAACTGCCGCTTATCAAGCGCCTGCCTGAGAAACGTGGATTCAACAACAGATACAGGCAGGAATACAATGTAGTCGGCCTGGCGGCGCTCAATACGTTTGAATCCGGCAGCGTGGTAGACAGCCATGCGCTAATAAAGGCCGGACTGATAAAAAACAACAAGAACCCGCTCAAGATTCTGGCAGGAGAGGGACTGGAACACGGGCTGACGGTCAAGGCCAACAAATTCTCCGTCGCCGCTAGGGCTGCTATCGAAGCCGCCGGTGGAACGGCCGAGGAGGTAGCGTATGCCGCAGAAGGCGGCTAGACCTCGCCTGCTCCAGGCAATGATAGATGCCTTCAGCCTGCCCGATCTGCGCAAGCGCATCCTGATTACCTTTGGTATTCTGGTGGCTTTCCGCGTTATCGCGCACGTACCGGTACCCGGGGTAGACCCCGCCGCGCTGGCGGAACTGTTCAGCGGCAATCCGCTGCTGGGCATGTTCGATATGTTCAGCGGGGGGGCATTCAGAAATTTCAGTATTGCCGCCATGGGCGTGTATCCTTATATCACCGCCAGCATCGTGATGACGCTGATGACGCCGGTAATCCCCAAGCTCCAGGAACTATCCAAAGAAGGTGAATCCGGACGCAATAAAATAAACGCCATCACCCACTGGCTGACCGTCCCGCTGGCAGGGTTATCGGGATACGGCCAGCTGGTTTTGCTTCAGCGTGAAGGCGCGGTTGCCAGCCAGAGCCCGCTGGCGACGGTGGCCATCATTCTTTCCATTGTCGCCGGCACCATGCTGCTGGTCTGGATGGGGGAACAGATAACCCAGTACGGCATCGGCAACGGTATCTCGATTATCATCTTTGCCGGCATCGTAGCGGGGCTGCCTGAAATGATTGGGCGCGGTTTCCTGGCCGGGGAACAGGGCCAGATTACGGGCCTGGTGGTATTCGTCGTGCTGGCGCTTTTTACCACATATATGATTGTGGTTTTTACCGAGGCACACCGCCGCATACCGGTTCAGTACGCCAAGAGCGTATTCAAGGGGGGGCGCATGTACCGGCAATCCGGCTCCAGCTTCGTGCCGCTGCGGGTCAACACCGCCGGCATGATACCCCTCATTTTTGCCATGGCTATCGTCACCTTTCCCAGCATCGTCGCCAGCTATTTTGCCAACGGGTCGGCCACAGACCCCAATTTCGCCCAGAACCTGATGCAAATATTCCGCTCGGATGCGGCGCTGCCGCTAGGGCTGGTATACTGGGTACTGTACTTCGTGCTGGTGCTGGGTTTTAGTTTCTTCTACACGTCTGTCATTTTCCAACAGCAGGACCTGCCGGGAGTTTTGCAGCACCAGGGAGGGTTCATTCCCGGTATCAGGCCGGGCAAGCAGACCTCCGTTTACCTGAATGGTGTGATCATGCGCATCACCTGGGCGGGCGCCCTTTTCCTGGCGCTGATAGCTATTCTGCCGCTGATTGCGCGTGAAGTTACCGATGTTCAGGTACTGCAGCTTTCCAGTACCGGCATGCTGATTGTGGTGGGTGTTGTACTCGATACCATGAAGCAGATGGAAGCCCAACTGTCCATGCGGCGCTATGAAGGTTTTATAAAATAGTGGGGTTGATACAGGTTTGTTAGTTGTGTTTTTGGGGGCGCCCGGAGCCGGCAAAGGGACCCAGGCGGCGGCTGTAGCGCAGGAGCTCAAGCTGGCCCATATTTCTTCGGGCGACCTGTTCCGCCAGGCAGTGGAGCGGGGGGATGAGCTGGGAGGCGAGGTGAGGAGCTACATGGAACGGGGCGTGCTGGTGCCGGATTCGATTACCACCCGCATGGTGCTGGAGCGCCTGGCGGCAGGGGGGCAAACCGGGGCCGTTTTGGACGGCTACCCGCGCAACCTGGCCCAGGCCAGGTCGCTGGATGAAGCACTGGCGGCGCTGGGGAAAACGGTTGATCTCGCCGTCTATATCGAAGTGGCGGAGGAAGAGTTGCTGCGGCGCCTTTCCTGCCGCTGGATTTGCCGGGACTGTCAGACCCCGCACAATCTACCACCGGGGCAGACCGGGGAGGGGCAAGCCTGT
>CAZPAL010000134.1:0-4140 GCA_964584525.1 uncultured Dehalococcoidales bacterium
CCTGTCGCACCTCTCCGTCATCATGCGCCAGATTGCGCCGGAGGGGCTGCACAACCTGCTCCGCGGGCTGGAATGCGTACTCGAAGTTATCGAAGCAAGGAATGAAAATGGACATCATAAAAACCAGCAACCTGATTAAAAAATTCGGCAGCGTAACCGCCGTCAACGGGGTTTCCTTCAGTGTCGGCGCCGGCGAGATTTTCGGCTTTCTGGGCCCCAACGGGGCCGGCAAAACCACCACCATCAACATGCTGTGCACGTTGCTCACTCCCACCTCGGGAGAGGCCACCGTCAACGGCTATGACGTGGTGAGAGAGCGCGACCGGGTGAGGGAATCCATCGGCCTGGTCTTCCAGGAAACCACCCTCGACAACTACCTCACCGCCGAACAGAACCTGCGCTTCCATGCTTACGCTTACGGGCTGCCCCGCAGCGTAATTGACGTGCGCCTCAAGGCGCTGATGGATATGGTAGAGCTGTGGGACCGGCGCAAGGATAAAATCCTGGCCTATTCAGGGGGCATGAAGCGCCGGCTGGAAATCGCCAGGGGACTGCTGCACCACCCGGCCGTGCTCTTTCTGGACGAACCCACCCTGGGGCTGGACCCGCAGACCCGCCGCCATATCTGGGCGTACATAATGGAACTGCGCAGACAGGAAAATCTGGCTATCTTCATGACCACTCACTACATGGAGGAGGCGGAGAACTGCCAGCGCATCGCCGTCATCGACCACGGCCAGATAGTGGCCCTGGACACCCCGGATAAACTAAAGGACATGGTGGGCGGAGACCTCGTCCAGATAAAAACGGGCGACTCAGCCGCGGCCGCCCGCATCATCACCGAAAAGTACGGCCTCGAACCGCACATCGAAAACGGGACCGTCAGTTTCAGCGTGCCCCACGGGGACCAGTTCCTGCCGGCGTTCGTAACCGGTTTCCCCTTGCCGCTGGATTCCATCAATCTCAGAAGGCCCACCCTTGAGGACGTTTTCATCAAGCTCACCGGACGCGCCATCCGGGAAGAACTGCTGGACTCCGCCGCTCAGCACAAGAACATGATGAAAGCGAGGAGGGCTCACTAGCATGAACAAATTCTGGCGTTCGGTTTGGGTCATCACTTTCCGCGAACTCACACGTGTTATACAGGACAGGTCGCGCATGATATCTTCCTTCGCCATGCCGCTGCTGTTCTTGGTAATCTTCGGGGCCGGCTTCAACCGCCTGATTTCATTGCCCCAGATTCCCGGCTCCGAGCCGATTGATTTCTTGCAGTTCATGTACCCTGGCATCATCGGCCAGACCGTGCTGATGACTTCCATCATGTCCGGTCTTTCCATCGTTTGGGACCGGGAGTTCGGGTTCCTCAGAGAGGTGCTGGTCGCCCCGCTCAGCCGCAGCGGCATCATCTTCGGCAAGGCGGCGGGCACCGCCATTCTGGCCATTGCGCAGGGCCTGGTGATGCTGGCGTTGGCGCCCATCATCGGGGTAGATTTGAATCTGCGAATCGTGTTGCTGCTCACTCCGCTGCTGCTGGTGCTGTCTCTGGCCCTGGCCGGGCTGGGACTTTTCATCGGTTCCAGCATGCGCTCGCAGCAGGGATTCCAGATGATTGTGCAGCTTATAATTTTCCCGCTGATATTCCTATCGGGCGTATTTTTCCCGCTGACCAACGTGCCGGGCTGGATGGCGTTCCTTTCCAAAATCAACCCCGTCAGTTATGGCATCGATGCCATCCGCCAGCTCTTTCTGGGCAACAACCTCTTCGCTATCGAGGTGCTGGGTCACAGCATGAGCATCCTGGAATCCGCCCTGGTGGTGGCGGCCTTCGGGCTGATTTTCATGACGCTGGCGGTTTGGTCTTTCAAGCGCCAGGAATAGGCCGGCGCCAACGCCCGCTCGCTTATCTGGTATAATCCGGCCATGAGCCACCTGCTTCCCGCCTTGCTGGCAAGACTGTTTCCCGGCGCCAGCCATTCCTATACCTTCAAAGAGCAAGAGGCGGTGCTGCCTGCCGAACCTGGGCCTCTCAGCCTCTATGTTCATCTGCCTTTCTGCCGTCAACTCTGCCCATATTGCCCCTACGTCAAAGAGATTTACCAGGCCGGCACGGCGGCGGCATACGGAAAGGCCCTGCTGGCTGATCTGGAACGCCTGCATCGAACCTGGGGAAGCACGCTTGAGGTGGAATCGGTTTATTTCGGCGGGGGTTCACCCTCGCTGACACCTGAAATTATCGAAGAGGTTATGGCTTTTGTCGGCAGCCGCTTCCGGTTTAAAGGCGAAGCCGGCGTGGAAATCCACCCGCTTGACGCGCTGCCCGGGGTGCTGGGGTCGCTGAGAGCCAGCGGCATTACCCTGGCAAGCCTGGGGGTGCAGACCTTCAACCAGCGCCTGCTGGCGCTGCTCAAAAGAGGATACGACGCTGAGACGGCCTTGGAAGCCTGCCGCCGTGTAACGGAAGCCGGTTTCGAGAGCGCGGATATAGACCTGCTGACGGCTCTGCCCGGGGAGTCAATTGAAGAAGCCGCCCTTGATGTTGAAACAGCCATCTCTGCCGGCTTCCACCAGCTTTCGGTATATCCGCTCATTCCGTTTGGATACGTGCCGCTGGCGCGTTCGCTAGCCGAAAACGGGCTGAAAATGCCGTCGGCGGGCACGGAAAGACGAATGCTGGAGACGGCGGTCAGCATTGCCCGCTCCGCGGGCTATGAACGCAGTTCCATCTGGAGTTTCAATAAACCCGGCAGCCGTCGTTACACCACCGTCACCCGGGACTCTTTTTTGGGCATCGGGGCGGGAGCGGCATCCAGAATCGGAGATTTCTTTTTCCTCAACACCTTCGATACGGCTGAGTATATCCGGCGCATGGGTGAAGGAATAAGCGCTGCTACCCTGTCCGTCAGGCTGACCGAAGCGGACCGCATGGCCTACTGGCTGTTCTGGCGCTGCTACGACACGCGTATCGACCTGGTATCCTTCCGGAAGTTATTCGGCGCACAGATACCGGGCCGGATAAGAGCCATGCTGCGCCTGAGCGCAGCGCTGGGCTTCACCCGCCGGGAAAGGCACAGTTATCGCCTGAGCGACAGCGGCGCTTATTTCTTCCACCTGGTGGAAAAAGAATATACCCACGCCTACCTTGAAAAGATGTGGCAGGCTTGCCTGAGCCAGGCGGCTCCCTGTGAGGTAGTGCTTTAGCCTTGCCTAAACCACCGTCTCCACCTTGAGCATGTTGGTGGTGCCTGCCACGCCGATGGGCAGGCCTCCGGTAATCACCAGCAAGTCACCTTCTGCCGCCAGCCCCATCTTTTTAGCTAGCGCGGCGGCAGTGGCGAATAGTTCATCCACGTGCTGGGGCTCGGCAACGCGCACCGGAATTACCCCCCAGCACAGTGCCAGTTGCCCGTAGACGGCCGCATCTGGGGTGATGGCCAGTATGGGCATGGCCGGCCTGTACTTGGTCAGGCGGTGGGCTGTGCTGCCGGAGGAGGTGTAGGCCACGATGGCCCTGGCTTTCAGTCTGGCGGCGCTGTAACAGGCGTTATAGGCAATCAGTTCATCGGTCTCAGGCACCACCCATTCCCCGCGTTCGGCCAGTATGCGCACGTAGGGCAGGTGTTTCTCGGTTTCCCGCGCCACCGCCGACATGATTTTAACCGCCCCCACCGGGTACTTGCCGATGGAAGTCTCACCGGAGAGCATTACCGCATCCGTGCCGTCATAGATGGCGTTGGATACGTCCGTAACTTCGGCCCGCGTGGGGCGTGCCGCCGACAGCATGGATTCCAGCATCTGGGTAGCGGTGATGACCGGTTTGCCGGCCCGGTTGCACTGCCGGATGATGTCTTTTTGGACTACCGGAATGCGCGGCAGCGGCATATCCACCCCCAGGTCGCCGCGCGCCACCATGATGCCGTCGCTGGCCGCCAGCATTTCGGCGAACCCGGCCACCGCCTGCTGGCGCTCTATCTTGGTGATGATCGCGCTGCGGCAGCCCTTGCGCCGTAAAAGTTCGGTCGCCTGGCGCACGTCCCGGGCGCTGCCGGCCAGCGAGATGGCCACGAAATCCGGCTTCTCGCGCACGGCCAGGTCTATGTAACTCATAAAACCCTCGGTAATGTAAGGGCTGGAGATGCGCAT
>CAZPAL010000135.1:0-4019 GCA_964584525.1 uncultured Dehalococcoidales bacterium
AAATTACCGGCCAGCATAGGTCCGCCGCTGACGAAAATGGAGGGGATATTGAGCCGCGCGGCAGCCATCAACATCCCGGGGATTACCTTGTCGCAGTTCGGAATAAATATCAGCGCATCGAAGGCGTGGGCTCTGGCCATGATTTCCACCGAATCGGCGATGAGCTCGCGGCTGGCCAGGCTGTACTTCATGCCGGCATGATTCATCGCGATACCGTCGCAGACGGCGATGGTGTTGAACTCGAAAGGCACTCCCCCGGCATGTCTCACCCCGGCTTTTACTTCAGCGGCGATAGCCGGCAGATGAATGTGGCCAGGCACTATTTCTGTAAAACTATTGACCACCCCGATAAAAGGCTTGTGCATGTCGGCGGCGTTGACACCCACAGCGCGAAGCAGGGCGCGGTGGGGGGCCCTTTCAATTCCGGTTTTAATTACTTCACTTCTCATATTTACCCCTTTGAGATAAAAATCCGTCCCCGCGGACGGATAGTGAACGGGCTGTTTGATGTAGTGATGCTAAAATATCACAGGCACGAACGATATGTCAAACAAAACGCGATTGGCAGTCGCTTTCGATATCCTTAAGCTTTTCCACCCGCCGCTGGTGGCGGCCGGACTCGAAACCGGTAGAAAGGAAAATACGTACAATCTCATCAGCCTCTCCCGGCCTGTCCGCACCCAGGCACAGCAGATTGGCGTCGTTATGCTGCCGGGAACGAAGGGCCATAAAGGTATCGCAGCATAAGGCGGCCCGCACACCCGGAACTTTGTTGGCGGCGATGCTCATGCCGATACCGGTGCCGCAAATCAGAATCCCGTAGTCATATTCGCCCCGGCTGACCGCCTCGGCTACGCTTCGGGCAATATCGGGATAATCCACCGGAATTTCATCCGTAGTGCCGAAATCATGATATTCGTTGCCGGCCGAGCGCAGATACTTCACCAGGTCGTTTTTCAACTCCAGTCCGCGGTGGTCACTGCCAATAGCTATGCGCATCTGTATTCCCTTCGTCTTCAGCCCAGCGGGGTTATCTTTTCTATGTCACTGCGTGCTACCACGCCCTGCCGCACGATTCTTGGCGGCTCAACGGTCACGTCCAGAATGGTAGATTCACCCGGCAGCATGGGGGTGCCGTCATCAATAATCATGTCTATTCTACCGCCCAACTGGAAAACCACCTCTTCTACTGTGAGCGGGCTGTCTTCGCCGCTGCGGTTGGCGCTGGTGCCCACCAGGGGTTTTCCCACCTTGCGTATCAGGGCTAACGGCACGGGATGGTTGGGCACCCGGATAGCCACGCTCGAGCCCCCCGCAGTGATGATATCCGGCAGCCAGGCCGCCTTTTTTACCACTAAAGTCAAGCCGCCGGGCCAGAACCGGCGCATCAAGCGCCGGGCTATTTCCGACACCTCTACCGCCACGCTGTCAACCTCATCCAGGCTGGATAACAGCAGCGGCATTGCCTGTGAAGCGGGGCGCTGTTTGACCTCGTAGATGCGCTTGATGCCTTCTATGTTATCAGCCAGCGCTCCCAGCCCGAAAACGGTGTCTGTCGGGAAAGCTACCAGCCCGCCCTTTTTTAACACGGCCACCGCCGCTGTTATCTGTTTTGTTGTGGTCTGTCGCACGCCAACCCGCCTCTTTGCTTACTTGACCGTAAGTATAGCATAATGATAATCTACTGCCACCATGAATGAAGCACCTTTAGACCCCGCAGACAACCTTTCTCACAGAATTTCCACCAGTGGCGATATCGAAGTTTCCACCTACCTTGAGATTGCCAGAGGGCTTGAAGGCCAGCAACCGTCGGCAGTGGTGGAAGCCGTCTCCGGCGCCGAACGCGAAGCTATAATCGTTATCGATTTCGGCTCCCAGTACAGCCAGTTAATTGCAAGGCGCATACGCGAGATGCATGTTTACTGCGAACTTGTTTCCTTCGATACCCCCTGGGAAAAGATAGCCCCGCTCAACCCCAGAGGTTTTATTTTATCCGGCGGGCCAGCCAGTGTCTATGAAATCAATGCCCCCATCCCACCCGCGTATATATACGATAAAAAACTGCCCGTACTAGGTATCTGCTACGGTATGCAGGTTTTGGCCCAGCAACTGGGGGGGCAGATATCCCAGGGTGATAAAAAAGAATTCGGACACGCGCTATTGCACATCAGCGACCCTGATTCGCCGCTGCTGGCTGGTTTACCGCCTTCGTCACCCGTCTGGATGAGCCACGGCGACCGCATCGAAAGGCTGCCTCCCGGGTTCAAGGGGCTGGCCTACACAGAGAATACGGCAGTGGCAGTGATGGGCTCGGATTCCGGCATATACGGCTTGCAGTGCCATCCTGAAGTGGCGCACACCCAGCATGGCTTCGCTATTCTTAAAAACTTCGTATTCAATATCTGCCGTTGCCAGGGCACCTGGACCATGGGCAATTTTGTAACACAAAGCCTGGCCCGCATCAAGGAACAGGTAGGAAGCGGTTATGTCATCAGTGCCATCTCGGGTGGAGTTGATTCATCGGTGGTTTCCACGCTCATTCACCGCGCCGTCGGCAACCGGCTGACCTGTATCTTCGTCAATAACGGCTTGCTGAGACGCGAAGAAGCGGATCGGACACTGGAAATTTTCCGTTGCCATCTGAATATGAATATCGTGTACGTGGATGCCTGCGAGCGTTTTCTTAATTGCTTGAAAGGCGTCACCGATCCCGAAACCAAGCGCAAAGCAATTGGCAATGAATTTATCAGGGTATTCGAGGAAGAGGCCGGTAAACTTGGTGAAGTTGATTTTCTTGCCCAGGGCACGGTCTATCCGGATGTCATCGAGAGTGCATCCTCATCCTCGCATACCTCGGCTAAAATCAAGACCCATCACAACGTGGGCGGACTCCCGCAGGGCATGAGTTTCAAGCTAATCGAGCCGCTGCGTTTTCTCTTCAAGGACGAAGTACGGCAGGTGGGGCTGGAACTGGGACTGCCGGAAGAAATGGTGTGGCGACAACCCTTCCCGGGACCCGGCCTGGCGATACGCGTCATAGGCGAAGTAACATTTGAAAAACTTGAAATGTTGCGCTCTGCCGACTGGATAGTGATGGCCGAGATTAAAAAAGCCGGGCTTTACCGCCAGTTATGGCAGAGTTTTGCCATCCTGACCGAAGCCAGAACGGTGGGAGTGCAGGGCGATTACCGTACCTACGGTTATGTAGTGGCAGTCAGGGCCGTCACCAGCCATGACGCCATGACAGCCGATTGGGCTCGGCTGCCTTACGATGTTATGGCGACCATATCGAACCGCATCGTCAACGAAGTACCCGGCGTCAACCGCGTCGTATACGATATCACCTCCAAACCTCCAGGCACCATCGAATGGGAATAGGAGGAAAGCTATGGTCATTATGGGCAGGGGGCGTACCTACGAGCCTGAGACCTGCAGCGGCGCGTTGATGTCGGCGCTCACCAGGCTGGGCAACCGTGCCAGCGCGCAAGAGCTCTTCATTTCGGTGGAAAAAACCGGTCACTGGACGGCTGATACTATCTGGCAGGCGATGCTTTCACATAGTGTCAACATCCCGGCAGCTCACCGCAAGTTTCCCAACGTCACGCCGGATCAAAAATTTCTCTTTCAACGCGAAGACGGCAATTACGAGCTTTACGCGCCCGCGTGGCACGGTAGATTCGACCAGGGTAAAAGACTGACTTAGCGGAGCGGATGCAATCTGAACATTCTGGTTGTCGGCGGCGGGGCCAGGGAGCATGCTATCACCTGGAAACTGCGACAAAGCCCGGAGGTGCAGGATGTTTTTGTCGCTCCCGGCAATGCCGGAACCTCGCTTATCGCTCAAAATGTCCCCATTGCGGCTACTGATATCGCGGCATTGATAGCGTTTGTCAGGGATAACGCCGTCCGACTTACTGTCGTCGGTCCGGAGGCTCCGCTGGCGGCCGGCATCGTGGATGAGTTCGATGCCCTGAGCCTGCCTATTTTCGGACCCACCCGCCGAGCGGCGCGCATCGAAG
>CAZPAL010000136.1:0-3993 GCA_964584525.1 uncultured Dehalococcoidales bacterium
GATGACGGTGGTCAGGATGCCGGTGCCGACCGGCTTGGTAATAATCAGCCTGTCACCCGCCCGCGCCCCGCTCTTTCTGAGGATTTTATCGGGATGGATGGTGCCGGTGATGGACAGGCCGAAGCGGATTTCGTCGTTGCGCACGCTGTGGCCGCCCACCAGGGCCACCCCGGCCTCGGTCAGCTTGTCCAGCGCGCCGCGCAGTATCTGCCCCAGGATGTGTATATCCATGGTGTCAGAGGGGAAAGCCACGATGTTCATGGCGCTGATAGGTTTGCCTCCCATGGCGTAGATGTCGCTGATGCAGTTGGTAGCCGCTATCATGCCGAAAATATAAGGGTCGTCCACGATGGCCGCAATCATATCCACCGTCTCTACAATCGCCAGGTCCTCGGTGAGTTTGTAAACGCCGGCGTCATCCTTCACCCCGGCCAGCACATTGGGATGGGACGGAATCTTCAGGCAACCCAAGGCCTTGGATAAGTCACCCGGACTTATTTTGGCCCCTCAGCCTGAATAGTGTGAAAGAGCAGTCAGCCTGATTTCACTGCTGGTTTCAGACATTTAAAACTCTCCTGATTTACGCGGAGGGGGAGGGAATCGAACCCCCCGCGGCAGTTTGACTACCGCCAACGGATTTGAAGTCCGCAAGGCCCACCAGAGCCTATCCGCCTCCACCGCGAATTATAGCATAAGACGTGCGGCGGATACGCGCAGACCATCCAGGCGATTAGAGGCGATTATAGTTAAGGTCTTTTAGGATGTCAATAAGCAAGGCTTATCGGTGGGAAATGCCGGGCGGCTTCTTCCAGCGCAAATGTAAGTCCGTGCGCCCCTAGCTCTCCAGCCTGGCCCCGGCCTCGTAGCTTCCCAGCACCTTGACCACGCTGGCCACTTTGTCCAGTTCGTGCAGGGCGCGCTGTGTTTCGAAGGCGTGCAGGCCGCGCTCGAAATCGAGGTAAAAATAATACTGCCAGGAATCCCCGATGACGGGGCGGGATTCCAGCTTGGTCAGGTTGATTTTTTCATCGGCAAAGCACTTCAGGCACTGGTAGAGGCTGCCCGGGATATTGCGGGCGCGGATTACCAGGCTGGTCTTGCCGGCGGTTTCGGAATAGGCCTCCGCTTCGCGGCTGATGAACAGAAAACGGGTGTAATTTTTCTTGTTGGAGCCGATATCGCGCGCCAGAATATGCATACCGTAGATTTCGGCTGACAGGCGGCTGGCGATGGCGGCGGCCTGGCGCAGGTTGCGCTCTTTAATCATGAGCAGGCTGCCGGCGGTGTCGTCGGTTTCGATGCGCTTCAAGCCGGGATGCTGCTCCAGAAAGTCGTGGCAGTCAGCCAGCGCCTGCGGGTGGCTGTAAACCTCGGATATATCCTTGACGGACACCCCCGCAAACCCTGTCAGGTTGAACACGATATGCAGATAGGCCTCGCCGGAGATACGCACATCATATTTGGTCATCAAGTCGTAATTGTTGAGGAACGAACCGTAGCTGGAGTTTTCGATGGCCACCACGCCATAGTCGCTGACGCCCTTTTTAACGTCTTCGAATACCTTCTGGTAGGTGGGGCACTCGATTATCTCGGAATCCCCCGCAAAACGCTGGCGGGCGACGATGTCGTGGTAGGAGCCGCGGGAACCCTGGATAGAAATCTTGACCATTACGCGCCTCCCGGCAAGAACGCCGAATACGCATATATTACCAGCCGCGGCACCGGATGGCAACGGCAATTCTCTTGTGTCATCCTGGAGGCCATGATGAATGGCCGAGGGATTTTGCGGGGGGACGTCCCCTTGGGTACGAGATTGCCGCACTTGCTGCGCAAGTTCGCAATGACAGAGGTGATTTGTGGCTTCCAGCATGACTGGACATCTTAAGGAGGAAGAGGCCTGGATTCCGATTTTCATCGGAATGGCGCCTTTAATGTGTCATCCTGGAGGCCATGAAGAATGGCCGAAGGATCTGGGGTGGGGGAGCACTTTCCTGGGTACGAGATTGCCGCGTCGCTTACGCTCCTCGCAATGACCCCGCGCCTAAAAATCCGTGTTATGGAATCTTATTTGACAATCCTCAACCAAAGCGCTTGAATTAGAAGGAGGGGTTGGAAGAAGGACCAACCGGCTCAAATCAGAGGATGGAGGGGTGAAAGATGAAGCTACTGGCCATTCTGAACCGCAGGAACTTTCCTGGGTCAGGCTCCTCGCTGACAGGGAGTGACAGGCCTTAGAGAGTCAGCCGGGAGCAAACGAAGGTTCCTGAGCTCCTCGAATAAAAACTCCCCCTGAAGGGAACTCCGGCGAGGTGCCGGGATGGAGGAGTAGGGAACGAAATCAAAGCCCCGGGTTTATGCCCGGGGCTTCTTTTGTAGAGCTTCCCTGCCCAGATGCCACAGGCTGTTGAAATAACGCAGGCGCACCAACCCCAGCGGGATGTCCATCTGGCGCTGCTGCACCGCGCGGAACCCGTTGAGTTCGTCCATTTCCTTTTTCAGCCCCTGCAGCTCTTCCAGCCGCCCGCTCTCCAGCACGGCGTCAATGCGCTCCTCCATGGCGCGCGAACGCCGGATGCGCTCGATCTGTGCCTCCGCCAGGCGGGGGGCAATCTGGCCGTAGCCGGCCTTGAGGCGCGTCAGGCGCGTCACGGCTTCGTAGGTGACATCCATGATGTCATCCCGTGAAAGCCATTCGGTCTCATAATTCAATACGTGCTTCCAACTGGGCCGGGTCAGCGCCTGGCGGTGCTCTTCCAGCGTTTTATAATGCAGCCGGTAGCCGTGTTTGGCGGGATTTTCAAAGCCCGGGCTGCCGGGGTCCAGGAAGGGAGCCAGCGGCCCGATAAAAAGCAGCAGGCGGGGGTCACCCTTCACTTTCTCAAGCAGATGCCCGCAGTAATTCACCGTCTCCAGCACCGATTGGCGCGTTTGCTGCGGCAGGCCTATCATGAAAAACATCTCCACCCTGCCCACCCCCAGTTCCAGCGCCTGTTCGAGCATCGCCTCCAGCGCCTGATTGGAGTAATCGCTGCCCGCCGCCAGCCGCACAGCCGGGTCGTGCGAACTGGGCGAAATGTCGAGCGAAAAACCGGGGGCGGCCCCGGCCAATTCCGCCAGCAGGACCGACGCGGGGGGGGAGTACATCTCGAACATTAGCCGGTTGGTGACCGGCTGCTCTTTCAATAGCCGTAGAAGCTCGTTTGCCGGCTGGTCTCCGGCCTGCCGGATATCTCCGATAACCGATATCAGTCCGCGGCTGAAATGGCTGATTTGCCGGATGTCCTGGTGGATTTCCTGCGGGGAGCGCAGGGCGGCCTTGGCGCGCCCCGCCAGGCAGCGCATGGCTGAAGCCGAGCCTCCGCAGAAAACGCAGTTGCGGCTGCAGCCGCGGGCGGTAAAGACGGCCGTCACCGGCTGAGACAGCCAGCCCCGGAAGGGAATGATGCTTTGAAGGTCATGGTAGCGCAGCACCGAGCGGATGACGCCGCCGTAGTGGTCTCCCATGATGCCCGCCATATCAGGGGGAATGTGCGTCAGGCCGTTGTCGTGTATCTGGCCGGAGCCGTCCTTCCATACCAGGTTGGGCACCTCCGCCAGCCGCCCACCCTGCATATTTTCCAGCAGCAGGCGCATAGGCTCCTCGGTGGAGTCTCCGCGCATTACATAATCCACATCGGGGCTGTTAATCAGTTCGCGCCAGTAATACGAGGCGCTGAAACCCCCCAACACGATTTTGGACTGGGGGTGATAGCAGCGCACCAGCCGTGCGATTTCCAGCGCCCCGTGGGCGTGCACCAGCCAGTGTAAATCAATACCGAAGACGGGGGCTTTCAATTTTTGGATAAATTTACCGGCATCGAAGCGCCCGTTGCGCAGCATGCGCCCCGCCAGATTGACGATACGCACCCGCCGGCCGGCTCTTTCCAGGTAGTCAGCCAGGCTGGTGAAACCGATGGGGTACATCTCAAACACGGGGGTGGAGGGCACCAGGTC
>CAZPAL010000137.1:0-3980 GCA_964584525.1 uncultured Dehalococcoidales bacterium
CACTTTCGCGCCATGCCTTGTCTTAGACACAAGCTTCATCGCCGGCTGAAAGAAAAATGTCGCCGGACTCATGCGACAAAGTTTATTCTCAATTTCAGCCGTTATTTGGCTTTCTCCGCACTTTCGCAAGACCCGGATGAATTCCGGGAGAAAAGGATGGAGCCGTTTCGAACACAGCCGGTCTGATGCTTCCCAGACCGCCCTCAACGCCTCTACCACGGCACCTCCATACTGCCGCGGTCGTCCACACTGTCTCCTCTTTGAAACTGGACTGCCTCGGTTGAGTAATCGAATTGCGGCTTTCCTGTGTAACCCGGTTGCCTTCGTAAATTCATCCAGAATCCTGCTCTTCTCACTCTTGGTCCCCTTCCTGTAACGCCCTTTTATCGCTTCTACATACTCCTTAATGCTGTTTCGTGTCACCTGCCCTCCTTGAATCATGGTACTTCGGTAACACCTATTTTGAGTCAATGACCCCTCTCTCGGTAACTTTTATTATGAGTCAATGCGAACTCTTGACATATGTCAATAATGTCACCTAGAATTAAATTAATCGAATATCGGAACTTAGTAAGGCAATGCTAAAGTAGTCCCTGGAAAGACAGACCCAAGGGGCGCTGGTGAATAACCGGCACCCTTCTTTGTTTCCGGCCAGGAGGACTAAATTGAAGCAGCGTTTTACTGACCCGGTACCAAATCCGGCGGGTACGAAGAATCCACAATATACCAGTCCCTTCTTTGCAAAAATTATAAACCACACCGACGTCGAGGGTTGCTTTCAGGCCTTCATGCTGGCTTGTCATGTCGACGGGCTTGCGCCGGATACCATCCGCTCTTATCAGACGCTCGTTGGTAATTTCATCTCTTTCACTACCAATACTGGCATACTGGATCCCGCCCTGATAACCCCGAACCATATCCGCCAATACATCATAACAAAACAAAAAACGTGCAAACCTTCCTCTCTGCACAGCTACTACCGACATGTTAAAAGGTTTTTCAGCTGGCTGGTAGACGAGGCAATACTACAGGTGAGTCCCATGGCGAATATTAAAGCTCCCAGGGTACCCCGGGTGTTAATCCACTCACTCGTTGAAGAGGAAATCAGGCGCCTGCTTTCCGTGTGTGATGAAAACCAGTTCCTGGGGATGCGCAACAAAGCCATCATTTTAATATTCGTCGATACCGCCATACGTTTGTCAGAGATGGCACGCATCAAACTCGAAGACATTGATTTCGCCCGCCGAATCATCAAAATCTTGGGCAAGGGCGCCAAGGAACGGGTGGTGCACCTGGACCGGCTGACAATCAAGGCTTTGTTGAAATACCTGATGCAGCGTAATGACAGTCACCCCTGCCTGTGGGTTACCGAAGAGCGTGAGCCGCTTACCAAGCAAGGGTTGGCGCAGATGATACGGATTCTGAGGCAAAGAGCCGGCGTAAAATGTTCTGCACACAAGTTCAGGCATACAGCAGCTACAATGGCCCTTCAGAACGGGGCTTCGGAGTTTGAGGTGCAGGCCATGCTTGGTCACAGCACGCTGGAGATGACCAAACGCTATGCCGCTGACATCAACAGCTACAAAGCGGCAGAATCCCATAAACGCTTCAGCCCGGTGAAAAACCTCAATTTGAGGTAATGTTGGTGGGATGAGAATCCACAACTAAATAGCGAGGGGTGAAATATGAAAAAAGTCTCTAAAGATCCAATCAGCAGCTCCGGAGGCAGGGCCCTGGTAGAGAAATATGGAGTTGAGCATATGCGTTGTATTGGACGTAACGGCGCACTCAAACGAAAGGTTCACGCAGGCGGACGTCCCAGGGCTTTAACCTATGCACAGTTGGTGAAAACCGTACCAGTGTTGCACCCGGAGAAGAATCGAGTAACTAGTATTGAGGGAATGATGGCGTTACTCAAAAAAAGCACGATGGCAGGCTGGTTGGCAAAAGATATTCATACCTCTACCTGATAAGACTGCGGTCTCAAGTTCGAATCTTGAATCGCCCATTCCGTAAACTGGGAACTTTCGGGGAGTTTTTCGGCCATTCTACGGCATTCTTTGGTTATTTTCATCGGGGAATATCGAGTTATGTTGCCTATATTGACTGGGGCCAACCGATCTTAGAGTTCTTCATCAAGAATTTTAGTGAGGCATAGGACTCTACGTGAGCGAAAAAAGTACACGAAGAGCAAATCATCCAGATGCTCAAAGAGGGCTAAACTAGCTCTCAAAGCTGAGTGGAACGGCGCGTGTTGTTCAGCCCCCGTTGCGCGCTCATTACGGCCAGTATGACGGCTACCACAAGGAATATCAGCAGGGCTCCCACCCCCGGAGAAATCATGAGAGTGTCCTCCACATCTAGGAAACTGCCGTACATGATTCCAGCCACGGCCGTTCCCAGGGCGATACCCAGATTCCTGAAAAGCACATTGACACTGGCCGCCACCGATGCATGGCACTTATCAACGCTGGCCATGACAATTTTGTGGTTGGACGGGTTGAAGAAGCCGATTCCGGCGCCGATGACCGCGGAGTATATACCACTGACCCATCTGAAGTTGAATCATAAATCATATTTGTTGCATGTATTCTTCAATCACCGGGATTAATCGGTCGCTTTCAAGAGGAGTGAAGCTCGGTGATTTGCTCAGCGCAATGTAGTCGAAGGTCTCACTTGTTCTGAACTCATGCCAGGATAATACCTTGAAGGGAATACTTTGCCTCTCTCCTACTATGGTTGAGTCCGGTATGGGAGAGCGTTCATCTTTTTTCTTCTTGGACTGCGTGAAAGCAAATCTCGCATCAGCATCCCATATGGGTGGACCTTTCGATTGCTTGCAGAGAGGAATCCATACAAGAGAAGCTATCCATTTGCGCGCGATTGCAAAATTTATATAGTTACCCGAATGAACGCATCTATTCTTGAGCATCTCAAGTTCACGATTCTGGTCAACATGCAGATAATCCGATGTCAGATACATTCCACCCGCTACCCATAGATCGGGGTGAGCATCAATATGTATCACCTCAAATGGTGTCTTGAGCCAGCCAGATTCAATGAGCGTTCGCCAGAAGTCTAATACTCCATCATGACTTTCTATTGTGCGACCCTGTACGGGGACATCAGGCGAAAGGCCACACCTATCCTCAAGAAAGCGCCGTACCTTGGAAACGCTCCAAGGTCTATGCTCAGGACCCAGTCTTCCGCCTTCAAATCCACCATGATAGGCATTCTCGTTCAGGAAGAAATCCAAATCTAAATCTAAGAAACGCATGAATCTCCCAGTCGATATTTATTCGGTTGAGTCTTACTATAGTGACAGGTGTTATGCTCGTCAACCTGCTCTAAAAAACTGCGTTGTTCTGGCTTTTTTACAAGGATTATTCCGTCGAACCCATACCACACAATTGTCGCGTTGCTATAATACTGTACCGTTGCGATGCGGCATTATCTTCAAGAGAAGTGTGGCATGACAGCCATGTTTTATTCAGGTTCTTCACCCTGTTCGGGGGATTCCTACAGCGCTATGACCGATGCCAACGGGGACTTCTCCATAGACGGAGTACCGCCGTACAGATACTCGTTAGCCATCCAAAAACCGGATGGCAGATGGAAGATCAAACTGGGGTGGGTGTACATCACCGACGGCGGTGCGACCTTTCTCGGGTCGCTTGCTGTATAAAAGTATCTCTTTACTCACAGGACCGGGGGCTGTGGGATGGGAAACGATTGATAGGAATAGAAGACATTAACCAGGAGTCCCCCATATCAACTGTAGTGAGCGGGAATAGGCTAATGAATTAATATTTTATCCTGTTTTACCTCGAACCGGTTGAAACAGGAAGTGCACTCGAATACCACTCTTATTAGTGGTTCCCCAGCTCTTTCTATTTGTGCAACGGATGCATAACTGCCGTCTTTTGGGCAGCGGGAAACCATGGAGTACTTATAGCCTGATTGTGAATCGACGAGGAAAG
>CAZPAL010000138.1:0-3965 GCA_964584525.1 uncultured Dehalococcoidales bacterium
ATGGTTTTAGGACGAACTCACCCCTGCCCCTCTCTTGGGAAGAGAGGGGAGTTATTTATTCAAGAGGGGCGCATCCCCTCTTAGACTCCCCAGGGATGACGTGTTGGAGAAAGCACCCCGCCCAGGATGCTTCAGCCACTCTTTGTGGCCTTCAGCATGACACGGGGATTAGCGCCGGAACTGGGTTTCATACAGCCTGGCATACAGCCCGCCCTGCGCCAGCAGCTCGGCGTGCACGCCCCGCTCTACGATGCGCCCGTGGTCCATCACCAGAATCAGGTCGGCGGCCATGATGGTGCTCAGCCGGTGGGCGATGACGATGCTGGTGCGGCCCACCATCACCCTCTTCAGCGCTTCCTGGATGAGCGCCTCGGAGGTGCTGTCCAGCGAACTGGTGGCTTCGTCCAGCACCAGGATGCGCGGGTTCTTGAGGATGACCCGCGCCAGCGCCAGCCGCTGCCGCTCGCCCCCGCTGAGCCGGTAGCCTCGCTCACCCACCACCGTGTCGTAGCCGTCCGGCAGGCCGGCGATAAAATCATGGATATTGGCCACCCGGGCCGCTTCTTCGAGCTCCGACTGAACGGCCTGCGGTTTGGCGTAAGCCAGGTTGACGCGGATGGTGTCGTGGAAAAGATATGTTTCCTGGGTGACCATGCCGATTTGGGCCAGCAGCGAATCTATGCCCACGTCGCGCAGGTCGTGCCCGTCCACCAGCACCCGGCCGCCGGTGGGGTCGTAAAGGCGCGGAATGAGATAGGTGACGGTGGTCTTGCCTGCCCCGCTGGGGCCGACCAGTGCCACCAGTTGGCCGGCGGAGGCGCGGAACGAGATGTGTTCCAGCACGTCCGGCCGGGCGGCGCTTTCAGGCTCCCCACCCCCTTCCCCGCCCACGCGCCTGGCCTGGCCCTCGCCGGATAATACCGCCTGTACGTCCTGGATTTGGCCGAAGCGGTGGATATCCTTCAGCAGTCCCTTTTCGTCGACTGTATAGCGGAAGCTCACTTCCTCGAACTCCAGCTCGCCGCGGATGTCCCGCAGTATGTGCGCGCCCGGCTTGTCCCGGATTTCCATCGGCAGGTCCAGCACCTCGAAAACGCGCTCGAAGCTGACCATGGAGGTGGCGAAATCCACCGGGGAGGTGGTCAGAGTCTGCAGAGCGCTGTAAAGGTTGCCCACGTACACCCCCAGCGCCACGATGGTGCCGATGGTGAGCGTGCCCTCGATTACCAGATAGCCGCCGGCGCCGTAAACGAGGGCTACCCCGATGGCGCTTAAAAGCCCGACACTGACGAAAAAGAGGCTGCCGGTGACGGCGCGCCGCACGCCCACCTTGCGCACCTCGGAAGCCCGCGCCTTGAAGCGCTCGTCCTCCTCCGCGTGGCGCCCGAAAAGCTTGACCAGCAGCGCCCCGCTGATATTGAGCAGTTCCTGAACGACGGCATTCATGCGGGCGTTCAAATCAAGCTGCAGGCGTGCGATTTCGCGCAGGCGGTTACCCAGCCGGATACCGGCGGCCAGAAAGAGGGGCACGATAGCAATGCTGATCAGCGTCAGCCGCCATTCCAGCGTGAACATCACCGAAAGCAGCACCGCCGCCTGGATAAGGTTGGTGACGATGGTGACGAAGGTGTTGGAGATGGCGTTCTGGGCGCCGACCACGTCGTTGTTGATGCGGCTCATCAGCTCCCCCACCCGCGTATGGGTGAAGAAGCCCAGCGACATGCGCTGCAGTTTGGAGAAAAGCGCCACCCGCAGGTCGTAAACCACGCCTTCCCCCACCCGGGAGTTGAGCTGGCGCAGCAGCACGTGCAGCCCCCCGCTGAGAATCGGGATGGCCACCAGCGCCAGCACCAGCCATCCCAGGCGCGCCAGGTCGCCGGCCGGCAGTGTGCGGTCAATCATCTCGCGGAAGATGAGCGGTGTCAGCAGCGAAAGGCCGGAGGTGACCAGCGTGATGGCCAGCATTCCCAGGATGAACCAGTGGTAGGGCGCGGCATACGACAGCACGCGCTTGAGCAGCGCCCGGGTAAGGGTGGGCTTGCCTTCCGGAGTTCGGGCTGACAGGGCGTGGCCGCCGTGTATCATTGAGGGGACGCCTTAAATGGGTTCACGGATATATTATAACAGGGTGGCGTCCTGGCGGTCCGGTAGTGATATACTGTACGCCATGAAAAAATACACGGTCATGGTGGATGACAACTGCCACCACGGCGAGGAAAAAGCGCGCACCCGCATGGGCGAGTTCGATTCGCGCGAAGAGGCCGTGGCCGCCTGCAAGGCCCGGGTGGAGGATTATTTCTCACGCATCGAAGCGGGCAAATACAGCTTCACCGAGCTGTGGCAGGGCTACATGATGTACGGCGAAGACCCTTTCATCTCCAATTACGACGAAGGCCGGCATTTTTCCGCCTGGGAATACGCCAAACAGCGCTGCCGCGAGCATGGCAGGCTGGCGGCAGCTTAGCCTCAGACGAGGCTTTTCTTCAACCAGTTGAAGGCGATGCCGAAGGCGGCGAGAAACAGCCCTACGACGATGAATATCGCCTGCACCGCCCTCAGCGCCCACTCCAGTTCCCAGAACAGCAACGGGCTTTCAGCCGGCTGGCGGGCGAGCAGGAAATCGGTGATGGGCTCGTAGAAGACGGTGCTGACAAGCAGGAACGGGACGCCCTGGGCCACGAATATAGCAGGATACAGTATTTCATCTGCCGGTCCTTCACTGCCCGCTATTAAGGGGAGTTATAACCCAACCGCGTGATTATTACAAGTGGAAGAGAACGAACTCACCCCGGCCCTTTCGGACTCCCGGCGTTTTCGTCGGGGTGGATTTCCCCGGTGTCCATGCTGGAAGCCACATTGGGTGGCTGAAGCATCCGGATGGGTGAAGAACGCACGAAGGAACTCAAATTTCCTTGCCCCGGTTCACGGGCGGGGTTATAATGAGCGCAACCCCGACCGGGCGGGGCAGTGACAGGAGGTAGAAGCACATGTGTTGCCTGGCAGCCGTTGTGTTGTTTTTAGGCCCACGCGCCGGTGTTCTGCTGTGGTGGCTTTTCGCCAGGGCGCGCTGGGACTCCGCTTTCGACAGCATCGTCATCCCGATACTGGGGTTAATCTTCCTGCCCTGGACCACTCTGGCCTATGTACTGGTTTTCCCCGGTGGTCTGTCGGCGCTGGACTGGATACTGGTAATCGTGGCTATCCTGGTGGACCTGGGTTCCTACGGCGGCGGCTACCGCAACCGGGAAAAGATGCGCCGCTAACCCGGAGTTTAGAGGGCCGGAAAGCAGACTTTTGACGGGTTTACCCTGCCGCGGCGCGCTGTGGGGAATCCTCGCTGCGGCGGGGGGATAGCCGGCTGGCGGGCACCGATTGAAGCGCGGGTCAGTTCCTGGCTTTTTCGAGCTTGACGGTGAAGGTGCCGTTGACCGAGCTCAGGCTGACTTCCACCTCATAGCCGCTCATCACCCCTTTGAGCACAGTCACCGAGCCGGGCGTTTCTGAATAGCCGGTCGCTCCGGCCATGCGGGCTCGGTAGTGCGCCAGCAGGTCGTCGAAGCTGCCGGTAGCGCGGTAGCGGCTGGTGAACATCACCGAATTGGCGAAGCAGTTGAAGACATCCGACATGGGCGTGGAGTTCGGGTAAAGCGGCAGCAAGGCGGCCGGGTAGTCTTCAAAATAGGGATTGGCCGCATAGACTATCTTGTTGTTGCCCACCATCAAGTTGACTATCCAGCCACCGGAGAAGGCTGTTTCCAGCCTGGCATGCACTTCCCAGTCCCCGATGTTACCCTGAACGTCATCGTAAGCGTTGAGGTGATGCACCTGGACTTTGTCGTAGTAGAACTTGATGATGTCATCCTTGCTGGCGGTGCTCAGATACTGCAGACCGTAGTAGAAGGTGACGTCGGGATAGCTGTAATCAGCCGGGTAGAATACCTGCAGCCAGAAATTGTTGTCGCCCT
>CAZPAL010000139.1:0-3961 GCA_964584525.1 uncultured Dehalococcoidales bacterium
GAAAACCAGCGATTTCGATTACCACCTGCCGCCTGAGCTCATCGCTCAGACCCCGCTGGAACCCCGAGACTCGTCGCGCCTGATGATAATCAGGCGCCAAAGCAAAACTTTCGAACACCGCCGTTTCAATGACATAACTGATTACCTGGTACCCGGCGACGTGCTGGTGATGAACGACAGCCGTGTCATCCCGGCCCGGCTTTTCGGTGTCAAGGCAGGCAACGGCGCCGCGATTGAACTATTGCTGCTGCGCCGGCTGAACACGGGCGATTGGGAAACGCTGGTAAAGCCCGCTAAAAAACTTACCGCCGGCAGTGTCATCGAATTCAAGGCGCACACCGGTCTGGTTACCGATGCCTTGGTGACGGGGTTGGGGGATGAGGGGATAAGGCGCATCCGTTTTTCCGATGAGTCCGTACTGGACAGTCTGGGGGAGATGCCGCTGCCGCCATATATACATGCGAGGCTGGAAAACCCCGAACGCTACCAGACGGTTTACGCGCGTGATGCGGGCAGCGCCGCCGCGCCCACCGCCGGCCTGCACTTCACCCCGGAATTACTGAGAAAGCTGGACAGGATGGGGGTTGAATGCCTTTTCAACACCCTGCATATCGGGCTGGACACCTTCCGCCCGGTGCAGGTTGAAGACCCCACCCGGCATCACATCCACCATGAGTACGGCGTGATAACCTCCGAGGTGGCCGGGAGCATCTCAGCCGCAAAAAAAACCGGACGGCGCGTCGTCTGCGTCGGCACCACCAGCGTCCGGCTGCTCGAACATTCCGCCCGGCATAGCCCGGAGGGCGTCCTTGAACCTTTTGCGGGATGGGTAGACCTGATGATACTGCCGGGGTATCAATTCCGGCTGGCGGACGCCATGATTACCAATTTTCACCTGCCGCGCTCCACGCTGTTGATGCTGGTCGGCGCCTTCGCCGGAGAAAAGACGATTAAAGACGCATATGCCGAGGCCGTGAGGCAGAACTATCGTTTTTACAGTTTCGGTGATGCGATGCTGATTATTTGAGCGGATAACACTTTTTAGCCGCTTTCCTTTGCTAACAGGAACGGATGACTAAGCCCACTCCTACGAAGAACAGCACCAACCCGGCGAAAGCCAGTATAACCAGCGAGATACGCAGTGGGCGATAGGTTTCAGCGCCGGATTCACGGGTAATTTGGGCCAGCGCTTCGCCGGAGGGAATCTCATCCTCTGGCAGGGCGGAGTGGCGCGTCCAGTGCCGGTAGAGTTGTTTGACCCTGTACTGACCGCTGACATATTCGCGGATAAAACCGCTAAGTTTACCCCAGACTGAAGCGATACCGCTCCGCAGCGCTACCAGCAGACCCGGTTTGGAGCGGTAGTTGGCCGCGTAACCGGTGCCGTATCCCGAAAAATCTATCATTTCCTCTGCCTCCGCCTGGCAGACGGGCGGTCCTTCGACCGGTTGGGTCTCTGGCTGAAAACGGGACCGGGGGGCGGGTTCGGATTTAATCGCTTCGCCGGGAGCGCCGCCGGACACGATTATCTTTTTGCCGCAGTGTGGGCAAAAATCGGACAGGCAGGCCTGCTCCAACCCGCAGTAAGGGCAGAAACGTAATCCATCCCCAGGCCCGGGTGGAGGCAGGTTATCGCCGCAGTACGGGCAAAAAGCCAGACCGAAAGGAAACTGCCGTTCATCGATGGAACGCGCGCACCCCGGGCAGGACCGCATTTCTTTAGCCATATCTGTCTCCCGCCGGGATTATAACACAAGCCATGCTTCCAGGACACAATTGGACGCTTTATCCGGTAGATATTATAATGGCGGCGTGCCTTATTCGCCGGAACTCAAGATTTTCATCGGGCGCGAAGCGCTGGCGGCAGCCGTAAAGCGCATCGGGCAAGAACTGAGCGCATCCTACCGGCTGCGTAATCCGGTTTTGATTGGCGTGCTCAAAGGTTCGGTCATCTTTCTCAGCGATCTGGTACGGCAGCTTGATTTTCCACTGGAAATGGACTTTGTGGCACTATCCAGCTACGGAGCCGGTACACGAAGCAGCGGCAAGGTAAAAATGCCGCTGCTCCCCTCCACCAGCCTGACAGGCCGCCATGTTTTAGTTGTAGAGGATATTTTGGACTCGGGAATCAGCATGCAGTATCTGCTCAAGCGTTTGGCCCGGCAGTCACCGGCATCGCTCAAAGTGTGCGCATTATTGGATAAGCCCAGCCGGCGCCAGACGGAGGTCAGGCCTGATTATGTGGGCTTTACTATCCAGGACAGATTCATTGTGGGTTACGGTCTGGATTTCGCCCAGCAATATCGCAACCTGCCCGATATTTGTTACATGGAGAATACAACGTGAAGAATGGCTTGCCAGGCCTCATAGCCACCGCCCGAGGAAATTTACCGGCCGACCTGCTGCTTAAAAACGCGCGCGTGGTCAACGTTTTTAATGCCGGTGTGGAAAAGGCCAATATTGCCATTTGTGATGGCCTGATTGCCGGCGTGGGAGACTACACATCCGCCCGGGAGGTGATTGACCTGGGCGGGCAGTTTGTCATCCCCGGGCTGATTAACGGTCATACCCACATCGAAAGCTCGATGCTGGATATCGGCCAGTATGCCACCGCGGTGGTGCCGTTGGGCACGCTGGGGGTGGTGACGGACCTGCATGAAATAGCCAACGTCAGCGGCCTGGCCGGGCTGCGTTACATACTCAACGCCGCCCGCCGCCTGCCCTTTGAGTTTTTCCTGATGGCTCCCTCGTGCGTGCCGGCCACGCCATTCGAAACCGCCGGCGCTGCTATCGGCGCGGCTGAACTGAAACGTATAAACGGCTGGAAGGGCGTCATCGGGCTGGGCGAGATGATGAATTACCCCGGTGTTCTGGCCGGGGATGAGCAGATATTAACCAAAATCAGCGGCGCCGCCGTGATTGACGGCCATGCCCCGTCGCTTGGCGGCAGGGACCTGAACGCCTATATAGCGGCGGGTATCACCTCCGACCACGAAAGCGTAACCCCGGCCGAAGCCGCCACCAAACTGGCGCGCGGAATGTACGTCATGATACGAGAGGGTTCCTCGGAGAAAAACCTGGAGGCCCTCCTGCCGCTGGTGACCGCCGAAAACAGCCGGCGCTGCCTGCTGGTGGTGGACGACCGCAATTGCGCTGACCTTCTTTCTGATGGGGATATCAACGCTGTACTGCGTAAGGCCGTCCGGCTGGGACTGGACCCGCTGCGGGCGGTACAGATGGCTACGCTGAACGCCGCCGAACGCTTCGGTCTTAAACAGGTTGGGGCGGTGGCGCCGGGGTACTTTGCCAACCTGGCGGTCACCCCGGACCTGTCGGCGTTCATGATGAGCATGGTCTTTCACCGCGGCCGGCTGGTGGCTGAGAACGGCAAGCCGCGATTCAAATCTTCGGCTACCGGTAGCCGGGCGCTCAGAAACAGCGTGAACGTCCGCTCCCTTGGCCAATCCATTTTCAAAATAAAGGGAAGCGGGTATAAAATGCCGGTTATAGAGGTTGTCCCCGGGCAAATCGTGACCCGTAGAATAGAGCTTGATTTGGCACCTGACCGGCAGGGATATCTGCAATCGGATACCGGAGACGACATTGTAAAACTGGCGGTGATTGAACGGCACCACGCCAGCGGCAAGGCGGGGCTGGGCTTCGTTAAAGGGTTCGGCCTCAGGCGCGGGGCGCTGGCCTCCTCGGTAGCTCACGATTCGCATAATATCGTCGTACTGGGCGTAAATGATGACGACATGACGCTGGCGGTGGATGAAATTATCCGCCTTCAGGGCGGTCTGGCGGTGGTTGAAGACGGGAAAATCAGCGCCTCACTGGCATTGCCGATAGCCGGTTTGCTCTCGAACAGGCCATTGGCCGAAGTACGCGCAAAACTGGAAAAGCTGGATGCCGCGGCGCATGCCATAGGATGCGCCGTCCCCGCCCCCTTCGCCCTGCTTTC
>CAZPAL010000140.1:0-3899 GCA_964584525.1 uncultured Dehalococcoidales bacterium
TGATGTCTTTGACCACCGTCATCAAGGCCGGCATGATGCCCGCCGACGTGCAGGAGAAGCTGATTAAACAACTGGTCACCCTCAACGACAAGGCCTGCGAGGCTATGCTGGCGGTGGGGGTTACCGCCGCCACCGACGTCACCGGGTTCGGTTTGCTGGGACACCTGGCGGAGATGGCCGAGGCCGGCGGCCTTTCGGTGGAGCTGGATTCGAAAGCCACCCCTATGATTCCCGAATCCATCGAGTACGCGCGTATGGGGCTCATCCCGGAGGGCATGTATGCCAACTGGGAATACCGCCAGCCCATAGTTGACGCCGAGACGATTGACGAAGATACCATGGCCGTGCTCTACGACCCCCAGACCTCCGGCGGGCTGCTGATGGCGGTGGCGCCTGAAAAGGTGGAGGCCATGCTGGCCAAGCTAGCGGAACTGGGGGTGCCCGGTGCGGCCGTCATCGGCCGCATGACCGAGGGCACGCCGTCGCGGATAAAGGTGATATGAAAGCCGATTCAGCCTCCGGCGGGCATAAGGAAGACGCGCCCGGGCTGCGCGGGCTGCCCGCGGTAGAGGTGCTGCTGGAGTCCCCGGCGCTGGCCGGCGAAATCAGCCGTTACAGCCGCCCGCTGGTGACCCGCACCGTCCGGCAGGTGCTGGCCGGGCTGCGCGAACAGATACGCCAGGGAATCCCCCTCCCCTCCCCCAACGAAATAATCGGCCTGGTAAAAGGCGACCTGGCCGCCAGATGGCCGGGGTTTATGAGCCCGGTCATCAATGCCACCGGCGTCATCCTGCACACCAACCTGGGGCGCGCTCCGCTGCCCCCGGCGGCAATCGAATCGCTGTGCTGCCTGGCCGGCAGCTATACCAACCTGGAAAGCGACCCCGCCAGCGGCCAGCGCGGCATCCGCATCTTCGATTTGCGGCGCCTGCTGTGCCTGCTCACCGGCGCCGAGGATGCGCTGGTGGTGAACAATAACGCCGCCGCCGTGCTGCTGGCGCTGGTCAGCCTGGCCCACGGCCGCGAGGCCGTGGTTTCGCGCGGCGAACTTGTCCAGATAGGCGGCGGGTTCCGCGTGCCGGAAATCCTGGAACAGAGCGGGGTGACGCTGCGCGAGGCCGGCACCACCAATCAGACCTACGCCGCCGATTATGAATCCGCTATCAATGAAGATACCGCCATCCTGCTCAAGGTTCACCCCTCGAACTTCGAGCAGCGCGGCTTCGTGCACGAGGCTTCGGTAGCCGAACTGGCGGCTATCGCCGGCCGGCGCGGCATTCCGCTGGTCTATGATTTGGGCAGCGGGGCGCTTTTAGACAGCGCCGCTTTCGGGCTGGAACATGAGCCCACCGTGCAGGAGGCGCTGGCGGGCGGGGCGGACGTGGTCTGTTTCTCCGGCGACAAACTGATGGGCGGCCCCCAGGCCGGCATCATCGCGGGCAAAAAAGCGCTCATCGCCGCCATGCTGAAGCACCCGCTGCTGCGGGTGGTGCGCCTGGATAAGCTCTCGGCCATGGCGCTGGAGGCGGTGGTCAAGCTCTACCTGGAAGGCTCGGCGGAGCAAAGCGTCCCCGTCTGGCAGATGATGGGGCTTGACGTTGACAACATCGGGATGCGCGCGCAGCAACTGGTCGACCGGCTGAAAGAAACGGGTATCGAAGCCTGCGTGCGGGACGGACGCAGCATGGTGGGCGGCGGTTCCCTGCCGGAGCAGAGCCTGCCCACCCGCCTGGTGGCTATCAAGCCTTTCGGCCCGGTGGATGCCGGCGCCCGCCGCCTGCGCTTGGGAGACCCCCCGCTGGTCGGTCGTATCGAACAGGACGAAATCCTGCTGGATTTGCGCACCGTTTTGCCCGGCCAGGACAGCCTGCTGCCGGAGCTTATCAACCGCGCCCTGGGCAACGGGGGCTAAAATGCTCACTTTGGGCACTGCCGGACATATAGACCACGGCAAGACCAGCCTGATCAAGGCGCTTACCAGCATTGATACCGACCGCCTGCCGGAAGAAAAAGAGCGCGGCATGACCATCGACCTGGGTTTCGCCTGGCTGAAGCTGGCCTCGGGCGAAACCATCGGCATCGTGGACGTGCCCGGGCATAAGCAATTCATCAACCACGTGGCGCCGGGGCTGTTCGGCATAGATGCCGTGCTGCTGCTGGTGGCCGCCGATGACGGCTGGATGCCCCAGACCGAGGAACATTTCCAGATACTGAACCTGCTGGGCATCAAAAACGGCATCGTGGTGCTGAACAAGATAGACATCGCGCCCGACGCCGAGTGGCTGAGCCTGGTCGAGGCGGATATCACCCAGCGCCTGGCCGGCACGCCGCTGGAGGGCTCGCCGGTGATTCGCGTCAGCGCGCGCACCGGGGATGGCATCGACCGGTTGACCGAAGTTATTACCGCGCTGGCCGCGCGCCTGACGCCGCGCCAGGATATCGGCAAGCCGCGCCTGGCGGTGGACCGTGTTTTCACCATGAAAGGCAGCGGGGTGGTGGTTACCGGGACGCTCAATCAGGGTGTTTTCAACGCCGGTGAAGAAGTGACGGTGTGGCCGTCCGGCCTCAAGGGACACATCCGCAGCATCGAGAGCTATAAACAGATGCTGGGGCAGGTGCAGCCGGGCAGCAGGGTGGCGCTCAACCTGTCCGGGTTCAAGCGGGAAGAACTCAACCGCGGGGACATCGTCCTCTCCCAGCAGCAGAAGCCGCCGCTGGCCCACGAGATTGATATCGAGCTGCGGCTGCTGCCGCTGCTGGACGGGCCGCTCAAGAACATGACCGAAGTGCTGGTTTATATGGAAACGCGCGAACTGCTGGCGCGGGTGGTGCTGCTGGAAAGCCGGGTTCTGAACTCGGGCGAGACGGGGTTGGCCCAGCTCCGCTTTAGCGAAAAGGTATCCAGTTTCACCGGAGAGCGCTTCATCATGCGCCGCCAATCCCCGGCCGCCACCATCGGCGGCGGCGTGGTGCTCAATCCGCTGGCCTCCCGGTACAAGCCCTCGCAACTGCCCGCGGCGCTGGCCGCGCTCAAGACCAGCCGCAGCCTGGCGCTTCAGGATTTGATACTGGCCGAGGTTGAGAGGCAGGACCGGGTGGACGCCCGGGGGCTGCTTTCCGCCAGCCTCTTTACCGCCGCCGAGGTCAGCCGCGGGGTGGAAGACCTGCTCAACCGTCAAAAACTGGTGCAGGCTGCCGGCTATCTTATCTCCCCGGCGCGCTGGCAGGAGTGGATAAAGGTGATAATGGACACCGTATCCCGTGGAATCGAGGCTGAGAAACTTAAAAAGGGGGTGCCCCAATCAGCCGTGCAGAGCGCCCTCGCCCAACCCAAGGAGCAGTTCGACTCCCTGCTGGCCAACCTGCTCTCTGAGGGCAAACTGGTGCGGGAGAATGATGTTCTCTACCTTCCCGAGCACAAGCCGCGCCTTTCCGCCGAGCAGGAAAAACTGGCTGCCGCCGTGCTCGAAATGTTTCATAAGAGCCCCACCACACCCCCGGCGCTGAGGGACATCCTGGCCCAACTGCCCGCCGCCGGCAGCGTGGTCAGGTTCATGCTGCAGCAGGGGCAAATCCTTGAACTGCCGGAATATGTCCTGATGGAAGCCGGCCGGTTCGCCGAAGTTCAAAAGGGAATTATCGAAATGCTGAAGGAAAAAGGGCAGGTCAGCATCCAGGACGTGAGCGCCCGCTTCGGCTTCAGCCGCAAATACAGCATCCCGCTTATGACCCAGCTCGACCGTCTGGGCATCACCCGCCGCGAGGGTGACGTGCGAGTGGCCGGGCGCAAGACCGCGATTTAAGTCACTGGGCTCCACACCCAAAATGCTTCAGCCACCCTTCGCGGCTTCCAGTATTACACATAAAAATCAGGGTGTTCAAGAGGGGCGTCAGCCCCT
>CAZPAL010000141.1:0-3864 GCA_964584525.1 uncultured Dehalococcoidales bacterium
TCCGCCGATGGTGCTCTGCCCGCCTTCCAACAGCGGCTGTATTTCGAAGACGGTGCGGGTGTAATAGTCCAGCCCGCGCACCAGCCTGGAATCTACATTGAACGGCAATTTAAGCAGCACCAGGTGCGTTTTGAGTTGTTCGAAATGCTCCCCGCAGGGCGCGCACAGGCAGTCTATGCTGCGCGGCGCGGCGGCGGAAAGAGCCTGGCAGGCGGCCTGTTTGCAGTCCAGCAGCCGCAGCGTGTTTTTCTCCAGCCGCACCCGGCAGTCGGCGCACAGCACCCCGGCCTGGCCTTTATAATGTTCGCGCAGGGCGGCCAGGTAAGCCGGACGGCATTCTGGACAGCCGATGCTGTTAATCTGCAGGGTGAGTCCTTCAAGTCCCAGGGCGGCGAAGAAGCGCCAGGCCATGTCTATCACCTCGGCGTCCATGGCCGCGCCTGCCTCGCCGATGGCCTCGAAGCCGAACTGGTGGTGCTGGCGGAAGCGGCCGGCCTGAGGCCGTTCGTAGCGGAAGATGGGGGCCAGGTAAAAGAGTTTGACCGGCTGGGAAAGGCTGGCCATGCCGCGCTCGACATAGGCGCGGCAGACCGGGGCGGTGCCTTCCGGGCGCAGCGTCATCTGCGAGCCGCCCAGGTCGGTGAAGGTGTACATTTCCTTTTCCACGATGTCGGTACCGGCGCCCACGCTGCGCACGAAAAGCCCGGCCTCTTCAAAAACGGGCGTGTCTATGCGGGAGTAGCCGTACAGCGCCGCCGCCGCCGCCGCCGTATTTTCTATGTAGCGCCAGTGGGCCTGTTCTGCCGGCAGGATGTCCTGGGTGCCACGGGGTGCCTGGAACATGTAATTCTCCAGCCTGATTTTAGCCTAGTATAGCGCAAAGGGGCGGGGTTGTTAAGGCTGGGGAGGGACTGGCAGGTTAACAGGCAGTCAGGAGAGGGACAGGAACCAGCGGAGCTTCCCGTTTTTGCTATCGCCCCTATATTGATTTATACTTATTTTATATTTATTCCCGCATCCGAGGCACTCTGATGGCGCAACAACTGCTCCTGGAACGGGCGGCCAAGTACCTGCCCGCCGAAAAGCTGGCTCTGGTGGCGTCTGCCTATGATTACGCCGCCAAATACCATGCCGGGCAGTTGCGCAAGTCCGGGGAACCTTACCTGGAACACCCTCTTCAGGTATCGCTCATCCTGGCCGAACTGCAGCTTGACGCCACCGCTCTGGCGGCGGCGCTTATCCATGACGTCGTCGAAGACTGCGGCGTGCCCCTGCAGAAGATTGAAACCGATTTCGGTCCCGACGTAGCCCGGCTGGTAGACGGAGTAACCAAACTGAGCAAACTGGCTATGCCCGAACTGGGCGAAAACCAAACCCAGCGCTCTTCCATCCGCGAGCACCAGGCGGAAAACCTGCGTAAGATGCTGGTGGCCATGGCCGAAGACCTGCGCGTGGTATTCATTAAAATCGCCGACAGGCTGCATAACATGCGTACCCTGGAAGCCCTTTCGCCGGAGAGGCGCCAGCGCATCGCCCGGGAAACGCTGGAAATATACGCCCCGCTGGCCCACCGCCTGGGTATCTGGGAGCTCAAATGGCAGCTTGAAGACCTGGCTTTCCGCCATCTCGAACCCGAAAAATACAGCCGCATCGCCAAGCTGGTGGCCGGGCGCCGCGCCCAGCGGGAAGAGATAATCGCCGGCGTGATAGAAATCCTCAAAACCGAGTTCTCCTCGCTGGCCATCAAGGCCGTCATCACCGGGCGCCCCAAGCATCTTTTCAGCATCCAGCACAAGATAGACCGCTATGCCGCCCAAGGGCGCCAGTTCAACGAAATCCTCGACCTGCTGGCGGTGCGCGTGCTGGTGGATACCGTGCCGGAATGCTACCACGCCATGGGCCTGGTGCATAACCTGTGGCACCCCCTGCCCGGCAACTTCGACGACTACATCGCCAATCCCAAGCCTAACGGCTATCAATCCCTGCATACAGTGGTGCTCTTCAGAGGCACCACCCCCATCGAAATCCAGATACGTACGCACGAGATGCACCGCGTGGCTGAATTCGGCGTGGCCGCCCACTGGCGCTACAAGGAAGGCGATAAAAAGGACATCGCCGTCGAGGAACGCATCGGCTGGCTGCGCCAACTCATCGACTGGCACCGAGAGCTTTCCGGCGCCGAGGAGTTCCTGGAATCCGTCAAGACCGACATTTTTAACGACCAGGTCTTTGTCTTCACCCCCAAAGGCGAAATCAAGGACCTGCCCCAAGGCGCGACCCCCATTGACTTTGCCTACCGCGTGCACACCGAACTGGGCAACCGCTGCGTAGGCGCCAAGGTCAACGGCAGGCTGGTAGCGCTGGATTACCAGCTGCGCAACGGCGAAGTGGTGGAAATCATGGCCGCCAAGAAAGACAAAGGCCCCAGCCGGGACTGGCTGAGCGGCAGCCTGGGATACGTTCGTTCCAACCATGCCCGCGAGAAAATCCGCCAGTATTTCAAGAAACAGGAGCGCGCCGAGAATATCGAGCGCGGCCGCGAAATGCTGGATAAAGAGCTCAAGCACCTGGGTATCAGGCAGGTTGAGCGCGATGAACTACCCAAGCTCTATCGTTACGATAATATGGAAGACTTCCAGGCCGCCATCGGCTGCGGCGACGTCTCGGTGCAGTCAATCGCCATCAAACTGGCCGCCCAGCAGGAGCCGGCAAAGCCCCCGGGCGAACCGGCGGTACGCCCGCCGACCTCGGCGGTGCAGGTGCTGGGCACGGGCAGCCTGCTCACCAACCTGGCTCATTGCTGTAATCCGGTCCCCGGCGACCTCATCATCGGCTACGTGACGCGTTCACGCGGGGTGACCGTGCATAAACAGGACTGCTATAACATCGTCCACGAGGACGAGAAGGAGCGGCTGGTGCGCGTGGAATGGGGAGCGACGGAGAGCCGGTACCCGGTCAGCATCCAGGTGGATGCCTGGGACAGGGTAGGCCTGGTGCGGGATATATCTACCATCCTGGCCGAAGAAAAAATCAACATCGCCAGCATGACCGTCACCGAACAGGGCGACCGCACCACCTCGCTCTTTTTTAACCTGGAGACCTCCGGCATCCCGCAGCTCAGCCGCCTCATCACCCGCATTGAGGCCATCCCCGGCGTGTCCGGCGCTACCCGGGTCGGGGCGGAAAGCGGAGCCAAAGTCAGGAACCAGCAATCTGTCGGCACTTCTTGACAGGGGAGCGGGTATAAAATAAACTCAGGCAAAATCGGTGATGGAGTGCAGATGGGAATTTCTTTAATACCTCGCGAAAGCAAGTTTTTTGACCTTTTCGAAGAGGACGCGCGCAACCTGGTACAGATAAGCCGGGCGCTCAAGGATTTTACCGATGACTGGACCGATATCGAAAACAAGATGAACACCATCACCGAACTGGAGCACATGGGAGACAGCATCACTCACCAGATAATCGCCCTGCTGCACCGTAGTTTTGTGACCCCTTTCGACCGCGAGGATATCGCCAAGCTGGCGCACACGGTGGACGATATCGCCGATTTCATCCACTCTTCGGCGGATTTCATGTACATCTACCGCATTGACAAACCCACCGAACGCGCCCGGGAACTGGCCGACGTCCTGGTCGAAGCCACCCAGGAAGTGGAAAAAGTGATGCCGCTTCTGCGCCACCGCTCGGAACTGAAAAAGATGCTTACCTGCTGCGTGTCGCTTAACCGGCTGGAGAACGAAGCCGACAAGGTCTATAGGCAGGCATTGGCCGAACTTTTCGAGGTTAAAAATGACACCGCCTATATCATCAAGTGGCGCGAGATTTATGAAAACATGGAAAGCGCCACCGACCGCTGCGAGG
>CAZPAL010000142.1:0-2637 GCA_964584525.1 uncultured Dehalococcoidales bacterium
CGAAGTTTTCGATTCCGAATCCACCTCGCTAGGCTTGGGCTTGATGGCCATCGCACTGGCCAGGGTGGCCAAATCCGGCGGCAGCTTGGTCGGGGTGCTGGCGGAAGCCATGCGGATTCGTAAGCGTACCCACCTATGGGGCATGTTCGACACGCTAAAATACGTCCTGAAAGGCGGAAGACTGGGACGGGCGCGCAACTTGGTAAGCGGTATCATCAATGTCAAGCCCTTGCTTATCATGAAAGGCGGGGTTTTGCATCCTACCGGCTTTGCCCGTACCCGTATCAAGGGTGTCGAAAAATTGCTAGATAATTTCAGGAATATCTCCGATATTAAAGAGGTCGGGATTTCACATAGCACCACTCCTGAAGAAGCGCACTCGCTGCGCAGCCGGCTGAGCTCGCTTGTTGACGGCAGCCACATCCATGTATCGCGCTTGGGTGCCGCGCTGGGGGTTCATGGGGGGCCAGGCACGCTTGTTCTGGCTATCCGGGAAGGCACCGGTGAGACTTCCAGCGCGGCCGCCGAACAAGAACGGGTGCGCAAAATCCTTTCACTTCCTGGCTTGCAATCGCCTAAACTTAACCTGTCAGCGCCATAGAGGAAGCGGAGGTCGATTTGACCATGGATAGCGCCCGCCTGCGCCAGGTTTTCGAGTTGGAGCGCAAACGGGGATTCGATAATACAGCAGTTATTGGCGGATTAGACCGTTTGCTGGTGAATTGGGCCGGCACCAATCTGGCATCAATCAGCCGGGCGTCTACGTTGCGCAAATTACGCCAGCTCTGGCCGCCGGATTTCCGCTACTGCGGGCTGGAACCCGGGCAAAGAAGTGCCTGGGTTGATTCTGTCCTGGGTTTGCTGGACGAACTGGAAAAAGCGGCTGATCCCCCCCCCCGGGCAACGGCCGTTCGCTCCAAAACCAGCGAGAAAAAAACAACCCCGGTTTCCGTTTCCGCCGGCGACAGCCGGGCATTGGATGCTTCAATCACCGTTCTCAAAGGCGTCAGTGCTGCCCTGGCGGTCAAATTCGCTCGCTTGGGCGTTCGCACCCTGCGCGACCTGCTTTATTATTTTCCTTTCAGGCACCTGGATTACGCGCACATAAAAAGCATTTCCCAGCTGGAAGAGGGTAACGAACAGACGGTAATGGCTACGGTTTGGGAAACGCGTATCATCATGCCGGGAGGGCGCCGCAGCAGCGAAGCCGTTCTGGGTGATGACACCGGCAACGTGAGAGCGGTGTGGTTCAATAACCCCTGGACGAGCCGGCAGCTCCAAGCAGGCGGCCGGGTGGTGTTGAGCGGGCGGGTCAAGTTTTTTAACGGCCGGCCGGTTTTTGAATCCCCGGATTGGGAAATTCTGGATGAACGTGAGCTGCTGCATACCGGCCGACTGGTGCCGGTTTATGCGCTGACCGCGGGTTTATTCCAGCGCCAGGTGCGCAAGATTATTAAAGGTGTGCTGGATGAGTATCTTCATCAACTACCGGAATTCCTGCCGGACGACATCATCAGCAGCTACGCCCTTCCGGCCCTCAGCGAGGCCATCGCCCAGTCCCATTTTCCATCAGATAATATTCTAAAAGACGCCGCCAGAATCCGGCTGGCCTTTGACGAACTCTTTTTGCTGCAACTGGGGGTGCTGTCCCGCAAGCGCAACTGGCAACGCGGGCAGCCCGGAATTTCGCTAAACCCGGACGTTGCTTTTACTCGGCGTTTCATTCACTCGTTGCCGTTCACTCTAACCGGGGCGCAGGAGCGTGTCATGGCTGAAATCCAGCGGGACCTGGCCAGCAATATACCCATGTCGCGGCTTTTGCAGGGGGAAGTAGGCAGCGGCAAGACGGTGGTAGCTCTGTCGGCGCTGCTCACGGCAGTTTTGAACGGCTATCAGGGGGCGCTGATGGCTCCCACCGAAATACTGGCTGAACAGCACTTGGCCAGCATCCGGCACATGCTAACCGAGATGGGCGGAAGGGAGGAGGCCGAAGGGTTTGTCTACCGCTATTCGGGCATATTGGGACGTCCGCTGAGCGTAGCACTACTAACCGGGGATGTAAAAACCGCCGCTAAGGCTGAACTTAAAAAGTGGCTGGCGGGGGGAGAGATAGACGTAGTCATCGGCACCCATGCCCTCATTCAGAAAGGGGTCAATTTTAAGCGGCTGGCGCTGGCGGTGATAGATGAGCAGCATCGTTTCGGCGTGGAGCAGCGCTCCAAATTGCGCCAGAAAGGCTTCAATCCGCATATCCTGGTGATGACCGCCACGCCCATACCGCGCACTCTAGCGCTCACTCTTTTCGGGGATCTCGACCTGTCGGTGATAGATGAACTTCCTCCCGGCCGGCAGGTTATAAGGACCAAATGGATAAAGCCCGAGCAGCGGGCCGCAGCTTACAAGTTTTTGCGCCAGGAAATCAGCCAGGGACACCAGGCTTTTATCATCTGCCCGCTGGTGGAAGAATCGGAATCCGTACAGGCTAAGGCAGCTGTAGCAGAATTCCAGCGCCTTTCCAGCGACGTTTACCCGGACCTCCGCCTGGGTCTGTTGCACGGACGGTTGCCCGCAAGTGAAAAAGACAGAATAATGACTTCCTTTAAAAAGCATGAAATGGATGTGCTGGTTTCCACCTCT
>CAZPAL010000142.1:2647-3860 GCA_964584525.1 uncultured Dehalococcoidales bacterium
ATATTCCCAACGCCACCGTGATGATGGTGGAAGGGGCCGACCGCTTCGGGCTTTCGCAGCTGCACCAGTTCCGCGGGCGGGTCGGCCGCGGCAACGCACCCAGCTATTGCATGTTGATGGCAGACAGCATTACTGACATCGGCAGGCAGAGGCTGGACATCATCGAACATAACCATGACGGGTTCAAATTGGCAGATGAAGACCTAAAGCTGCGAGGCCCGGGGGAATTCTTCGGCACGCGCCAATCCGGCATCCCCGATTTACGCATGGCTCGTCTGTCCGATGCTCACATACTGGAGCAAGCCCGCGAGGCTGCCCTCTTGCTTTTTGAGCGCGACCCGGAACTGGCATGCCCGGAACATGCCAGTCTGGTGCGCGAGATAGGCCGGGTTTGGAACCGGGAGGCAGGGGAGCGAAGCTAACTCGGGGCCGAGACGTTTTTAATTTTTTATCCCCGGCTTCATCAACGTATGGTATAATTTCTGTCTAATCGCATAATTACGGAGAATGATTTGGACAGTGTGCTCGATGTACGGAAGAAGATTACAGAAGCCCTGGGAAAAGCGCTTGCTCAGGCTCAAAAAAATGGGCTGCTACCCCAGATGACAGCGCCCGACATTACTCTGGAACGACCTCAGAAACCAGGGCACGGTGATTACGCCAGCAGTCTGCCGCTGAAGCTGGCGCGGGTTTGCGGGCTGAATCCGATTGTCATCGCTCAGCACCTGGCAGAGGCGATTGTTCCATTTCCTGAACTGGGTGCGGTCACGGTAGCCGCTCCCGGGTTTATAAACTTCAGCTTTCAAAACGAATGGTTATCCGGGCAGGTCGGCGAGATACTTAAAACCGGTACGGAGTACGGAAATATTGACCTGGGGCACGGCAGCAGCATCCAGGTGGAATTCGTCAGCGCCAACCCTACCGGGCCTTTACATGTAGGGCATGGCCGGGGAGCGGTACTGGGTAGCACCATCGCCAACATTCTGGAAGCCGCCGGTTATCGCGTGACGCGCGAATATTATGTCAATGATGCGGGCAGCCAGATGAACGCCTTTTACCGGACGCTCCGGGTGCGCTACCAGCAAGCCCTTGGAATTGACGCCGTTATGCCCGCCGACGGCTACATGGGACAGTACATGGTAGAACTGGCTGCGCAAATAGCGGATGAATACGGCGACGCCTTCAACCTTCCTGAAGAGGAAAAAGCACTAGC
>CAZPAL010000143.1:0-1097 GCA_964584525.1 uncultured Dehalococcoidales bacterium
GCATGAGGCTGGAGATAATGGTGCTGATAGCGGGCATGACGGCGGTCACCTTCCTCCCGCGCTTTTTGCCGCTGGCGCTCTTTTCGCGCTGGCCGGTCAGCGGGTGCTGGCGGGTGATGCTCAGTTTTCTGCCGGTGGCCATACTGAGCGCCATCGTTTTTCCAGCCATCATGCCGGCTGCGGAAAACGGGTTGGCATTAGAAGCACCCCTGCTGCTGGCGGCACTGGCGGTATTTATTTATGCTCGCTGGCGAAAAAACCTGTGGGGTTCGGTGCTGGTCGGCATGGGCAGTTACTGGGTGCTGGGGATGCTGTTCTAGCATGCGCCGGCGGCTTTCGTGCTAAAATAACCCGGTGAGGTAACATGCGGGAAATCGACACACAGAAAATAAGCGCGGCCGTGGCGGCCCTGGCTGTAAAAGCCAACTACGAACTGGGAGAGGATGTCGTCCTGGCCCTCAAGCGGGCGAGGGACATCGAAGAATCTCCGCAGGGCCGCGGAGTGCTGGACAAGCTGATACTTAACGCGGAGCTGGCCGCGCGTGACCGCATTCCGCTGTGTCAGGACTGCGGCGCGGCGGTGCTGTTTTTGAATATCGGCCAGGACATGCATATCATCGGGGGGGACCTGACCCGGGCTGTCAACGAGGGCGTCCGGCAGGGCTACGAGCAGGGTTATCTGCGTAAATCAATGGTCGATGCCCCTTTTTCGCTCAGGTGTAACACCGCAGATAACACCCCTGCTACCATCCACACGCAAATCGTTCCCGGAGACAAACTTGAGATACACTTGATGCCCAAAGGGGGCGGCGCCGAGAACATGAGCCGGCTGGTAATGCTCAAGCCCGGAGAGGGCGCCGGGGGCATCGTGGATGCGGTGGTGAACACAGTCAGGCAGGCCGGCGGCAATCCCTGCCCTCCCCTCGTCATCGGGCTGGGCATCGGCTCCACCACGGACGGAGTCTTCATGCTGGCTAAAAAAGCCCTGCTGCGCCGGGTGGGTGCTCTGAATGCGAACCCTGAAGTTGCCGAACTGGAAAAACGGGTACTGGAGGCGGTGAACAGGCTCGGCATCGGGCCGCTGGGTTACGGCGGCC
>CAZPAL010000143.1:1107-3806 GCA_964584525.1 uncultured Dehalococcoidales bacterium
GCCGCGTGACGGCGCTGGCCGTGCAGGCCGAGGTTGCCCCTTGCCATTTCGCTTCGCTTCCGCTGGCGGTCAACCTGCAATGTCACAGCGCCAGGCATGCCGGGGTGGTGCTCTGATGGCTGATAAACATCTGACCGCACCTTTTGGAGCTGGAGAACTGGCGAAGCTGCGCGCCGGAGACTCCGTGCTCATTTCGGGGGTAGTTTATACCGCCAGGGATGCGGCCCACCGACGCATGGCCGAGGCTCTCAACCTGGGACATACATTGCCGGTGGAGTTGGCCGGGCAGACCATCTATTACATGGGCCCCTCACCCGCCCGGCCGGGCAGCATTATCGGCGCCTGCGGGCCGACTACCAGCGGCCGCATGGATGCCTACAGCCCGCTGCTGCTCTCGCACGGCGTCAACGCCATGATAGGCAAGGGCGCGCGTTCGGCGGAGGTCAGGCAGGCCATAGTAAAGTATCAGGCCGTTTATCTGGTTACTTATGGGGGGGCCGGGGCTCTGCTGGCCGGATGCATCAAACAGGCCGAAGTGGTCGCTTATCACGAACTTGGTGCGGAAGCCATCATGCGATTGAAGATTGAGAACTTTCCGGCGCTGGTGGCCGATGATATCTATGGGGGCGACCTTTTCGAGAATGAGATACCCCGGTATTGCTGGGGGACGGGAGGCTGACATGATAGACTGCCTTTTCTGCAAAATAGCCGCCGGGGAAATAGCCAGCGGTATCATTTATCAGGACGAACTGGTTTTAGCCTTCAGGGACATCCATCCCATGGCTCCCTGCCACATCCTCATCATCCCCAGGAAACACTATGCTTGCCTGAATGATTTGAAATCCGCCGATGCGGCGCTGGCAGGTCACATGTTGTTGACGGCGCAGAAGCTGGCGCAGCTGGAGGGTGTTTCTGAAAGCGGATACCGGTTGGTTTTCAACTGTGGGCCGCAGGGGGGACAGGTAGTGCCCCACCTGCACCTGCACCTGTTGGGGGGCCGCCAGCTGAGCGGAGGATTGGGTTAGCCGCCGTTAAGCCGACTGAGATACATAAGCAAAGCGGCGATGCTCTTGGCATCCTCTATATCCCCGCAGACGATTACGCCCGTGATTTCAGCCAGGGGCACCCTCACCAGTGAGATTTCCTCGGTGTCTTCGGCGAACAGCCTGGCCGGCAACAGTTGTTCAGCTAAAAAAATGTGAAGGTATTCGTTAGAAAAGCCCGGCGCCGAATAAAACCCTCCCAGCCGGCTGATAGTGCCGGGCAGAAAGCCGGTTTCCTCTTGCATCTCACGCAACACGGCCTGTTCGGGGGTTTCCCCCGGGTCAATCCCCCCCGCCGGTATTTCCAGCAGCTCCCGGCCGGCGGCGTGGCGGTGCTGCTTCACCAGCAAAACCTCGCTGTCCGCGTTGATTGCCACTACCGCCACCGCTCCATTGTGTTCAATCACTTCCCGCAGGCTGATTTTACCGGAGGCTGAAACGATTTCATCTACGCGCAAGGTCAATACCTTGCCGGAGTAGATGACGCGGCTGGAGACTAGCTCAGACAAGGCAGCTCCTGTGTAAGCCGGAATATGAGCGCGGTTTCGTCGCAGTGAGGGAACTTGGGGCAGTGATAGCACTCCCCCCATACTTTATGGGGTAACTTGCCCTTATCTTCCTGTACGAATCCGCACTTCTCGAAGAAAGCCGGCACATAGGTCAGGCTGAACACCATCTCAATCCCCAGGCTGTGGGCTTCCTCAAGGCAGGCCTTTACCAGCGCGATGCCCAAGCCCCGCCGGTGGTGTTCGGGGCTGACCGCCAGGGATTTTACCTCCGCCAGGTCCTCCCATGCCACATGCAGGGCGGCACAGGCTATCACCTTCTCCTCTTCTCGTACCACGAAAAAATCGCGGATATTTTCATACAATTCGGAGAGCGGACGCGGCAGCATCTCTCCCCGGTCGGCGAAGCTGTTGACCATTTTATGAATCTGAACCACGTCCGCGATGCGGGCTTTTTCGATACATTGAGGCATATTTTTATCCTTTGAGTTTGGATTCGAGAGTGGTGAAGAAATCCCCTCTGGGGCGCAGCCTTAAAAAGCGCACCTGCCTGGGGCTGGATTTGATAGTGACGCAGGCCCCGTCACACAAAGTCACACTGATGTGGCCGTCGATGCTCATGGTGGCCGGATGATGCGCCGCCAGCGTGAGGGTGACGGTAGAATCGTGGGGGATGAGCAGTGAATGGTGGAAACTGATATGCGGCGCGATGGGTACCAGCAGGTAACTCCGGACCTGCGGGTGCAGAATGGGTCCCCCGGCGGCCAGCGCATAGCCCGTCGAACCGGTGGCGGTTGAGACTATCACCCCATCGGCTTTATAGGAGGCTAACCGGTCGCCGTCGACGCTGGCCTGGATGCCGATAATCCTGGCTATTCCCCCGCGTGCTATAACCACGTCGTTGAGGGCATAGTAGTGATGCCGCTCTGTACCTTCCTGGGTTTCCTGCTCAAGTTCGGCTTCGACCAACATGCGTTCATCCAGCCAGCCCTGGCCCTTCAGCAGCAAGCCGATTTTCTTTTCGGCTTCGGATGTGGTCAGTTCGGTCATGAACCCCAGCTTGCCCAGGTTGACCCCGGTAATGGGGATATCGCGTGTTACCACCGCCTGGGCAGCCCGCAGGATGGTGCCGTCGCCGCCGGCGGTGATG
>CAZPAL010000144.1:0-3803 GCA_964584525.1 uncultured Dehalococcoidales bacterium
GTTTCCATCCTCAAGGTCGAGCATAAACAAAATGCGGTTGGTATTGATATTGCTGCCGAATGGGCTGCCCGGCCTGAATGTTTCCACGATGACCTCGACGCTGGCGGTAAGAGTCTGGTGGACGGATTGGCCCAGCGAAACACGGAATGCCGGACGCTCCCCGGAGTTAATGAAAGGGCCCTTCCAGATATCGTAGTAATTCTCCACTCCCCGCGGCGGAGAGACGTAGGTATAGGCTTTTAGGTAATCGCCCTCGTCAATGGCGATAAAAAATCTCTGCACCACCCCCTCGGGGGTATTCTCCGCCAGCAAGGCCGGTTGGTTCATGCCGGATAACACAACGGCCAGTATGAGTGCCGCCAGAGCCAATCCCCCCAGTACCAGGCCTGAGACAGCCAGAACGCGGCTGGAAGATTTCATTTCATCCTCCTTGAATCGAGTTAAGCCGGCGGCGGGCGGCTGGGTGCGGCCGGCGCTTCCCTTGAACCCATTATATAACAAATGCACCGGGCTCACTAACCGCCCGGTACGACTCATTGCAGCGCGCCCGCAGGGCGAGTATGATGGAGTTGGAATTAATCGCAGCGCGCTGCTAAGGAGGACACCATGGGAGTGGCTATCGATTACGAAAAGGTGATGACCGAAATTGTATTCATCAATCTTCCCGGCCCCGCCCAGCCGGCTCCAGGCATGACCGGTACCGACCTACTGCACGGATTCCTGGCCGATATCTACCGCGCCCCCAATGCCGAGGCCAAGAACTATATCAACAGCATGTGCCTCAAATGGAATATCCATTACCGTGAAAGCGGGAAGTACTGATACCCGCCGCGGCTCTCGCGCGGACTGAGCGATACGGCTAATTTACCGGCCTGGGACGGATGATAAGCATGGGCAAGCCGGAATTCTTCATCACGTGCTCGGCCACGCTGCCGTAGACGGCGCGTCCCAGCCCACTGCGGCCATGGGAGGCCAGCGCTATCAGGTCCACGCAGTTCTGGGCAGCGTAGTCCAGTATTCCCTGTCCCGGTTTGCCTTCTATTACCGCGCATTCAACTTTCACCCCCCTGGCGCGCAGAGGTTGCGCCAATTTTTCCAGGTAAGCCATGGCTTCGGCTTGCATCTCCCGCGCCTGGCGCAGGTTGAGGTTGATTTCGGATTCAGTAGGGGGAATCAGCATGCCTGCTTCCAGCGCGGTGGCGGGCATCACCTGGGCCGGGCTGCGGATTACCTGGAGCAAGGTGAGAGAGGCCTTGAAACAGGCAGCCTGTTCCTCCACCAGGGGCAGGATTTCCTCGGCCAGCGCCGAACCATCAAGACAGGCTAGAATCTTTTTCATCACGGTTACCCCCGCAGTACTGGATGGGCCTATTCTAGCACAAATGGAGTGCTCCGTTAAAAAAAGCGGGTGATGTTGGTTACATCCAGGATGCCTCTGAGCCTCTAACATTAAGCAAGCATGGAAGACAGGAGACGGAAAGTGGCAATGAGAGAAATCATCAAAATCGATGAAAGCAAGTGCGACGGCTGCGGGGTTTGCGTGCCTTCGTGTGCGGAAGGGGCGCTGGCGGTGGTGGGCGGCAAGGTCAAACTGGTCAGCGAAATCCACTGCGACGGACTGGGCGCCTGTCTGAATCAATGCCCTCGAGGGGCCATCAGCCTGGAAGAACGCGAGTCTGAGGGCCATCAGATCGAGCCGCCTTCCTGCCCGCTCGCATTTCCGCCGGTGGCAGCGGAATCGGGTTGTTCCGGCGGCGGCAACTCGGCTTCGGATGCCGGGGGTTCCTGCGGTGGCGCGCCTTTCAAACAGTGGCCGGTGCAACTGGCGCTGATATCGCCGACGGCCCCGTTTCTGCGCGGGTCGGAACTGTTGTTAACCGCCGATTGCGCACCTGCGGCCTGCCTGGATTTCCACCGGCGCTTTGCCGGGGGACGCGCCGTAGCGCTGGCCTGTCCCAAGCTGGACGATTTCCAAGGTCACCAAACCCGGCTGGAAGCCGTCATCAGGCAGGCGGATTTGAAAAGCCTGGGGGTGTTGCGTATGGAAGTGCCCTGCTGCGGAGGCTTGCGGCGCATGGCTGAAAACGCGCTGCGTGCCGCCGGTGTGAACCTGCCAATCAGCGAAATCGTAGTCGGTCTTAAAGACTGCTAGACGCTTTCGCCGGGGAGCTCGCCCTCGGTCATGCCCAGGCTGCTTCGGATGTTGATGAAATTAAGCAGGCTGTCGCGGGCCACCATGCCTACCACTTCGCCCTTTTCCATGACCGGAATCTGGTTGATGTCCTTCTCGGTGAGCATCTTCAGGACGGTATTGAGGTCCTCCCCGGGTTTGACCCAGGCCAGTTGGTCGATGGGCTGCATGATGCGGCTTACTTCGGTATCGGCCCAGGCGTCACGCTGGACCTTCTTGATTTCCTGAAGTGTCACCAGCCCCCGCCTTTTGCCCCCCTCGGTCACCAGGAAGCAGCGCCGGCCCGGCGGCAGCATGAACTCGTTGGCCAGTTTTTCGATGCTAGTGCCGGGTTCAAACATAGAGCAGTCGTGACGCATGATATCGCTGGCGGAATAACCCTGCAGGGATTGTTGCAACACTAGCTGGCGGTAGCTCTGGGTAGCTGAATTGAAAAGGAACCAGCCGATGAGTGCCAGCCATAACCCGTTGAACCAGTAACCGGCGAAGACAAACCAGATGCCGCCGCCGATTAAAAGAAACCCCATAAATTGCCCGATGTTGGAAGCCAGGCGGGTGGCTTTGCGCAGGTCTTCGGTGCGCCACCAGATAATGGCCCTCAGCACGCGCCCCCCGTCCAGCGGGAAACCCGGAACCAGGTTGAAGGCTGCCAGTGCCAGGTTTACCCCGCCCAGCCAGAAAGACACGGCGCTCACCATATCAAAACGGGCGGGCACGAAGAACCAGATTAACCAGAAGATAGCCCCCAGCACGATGCTGGTGAGCGGCCCGGCCAGGGCTATTTTGAATTCCATGCCGGCCCGGTCGGGCTCGCGCGTTATCTGCGAAACGCCGCCGAAAATAAAAAGGGTAATGGATTTGACGGGAATCCCGGAGCGCTGGGCAACCACGCTGTGCATCAGTTCGTGAGCCAGCAGGGAGATGAAAAAGAGCAGAGAAGTAATCAGTCCGGTGATGATGGCGGTGGCGGTGCTCCATTCGGGATATGCCGCCGGGAAGGTGGTGGAAGCCAGTACCCAGGTCACTAGGGCGAAGATGAAGAACCAGGAATAATGCAGCCTGATGTCGATGCCGAATATACGCCCTATGGGGATACCTTCTTTAAGCATGATGCCTCCCTTTTCGAACCCGGTTCCGGGTGCTGATTTGACCGAGTATCATGCTTTGAGTTTAGAATGCGGCGACGTTGGATGTCAAACCCGTCACGCCCGTAATCTCCAAAGGGTCGCCCGCCATCGGGTTCAGCCCGTGAAGAGGCGGCCCGTCTGAAAGATCAGGGTAGCGGCTATCCAGGCCAGCGCGGTGGTATAAGCGGCGGCAAAAGCTGCCCACTTCCAGCCTCCGCTTTCCGCCCTGAGGGTGGCGATAGTGGCGGCGCAAGGCAGGTAGAGCAGACAAAATACCATGAAGCCGTAGGCTACCAGTGGCGTCCACCCAAGCTGCGTTGTCAGGCTGGCGCCCAGCGCGATGCTGTCCACCCCAAAGAGCGTGCCCATCGTGCCCACCACCACTTCCTTGGCCAGGACGCCGAAGATGAGGCTGACCGCCGCCTGCCACTGTCCGAACCCGGCCGTGGAGAAGATGGGGGCGACGAGACGCCCCAGTTGGCCCA
>CAZPAL010000145.1:0-3758 GCA_964584525.1 uncultured Dehalococcoidales bacterium
TAGTATAACAGCAGAACGAAATAACCTGGAGGGATGGCTTTGGGCATAGAATGGTTCCGGGATTTGGTGATAATCATCTTCGGAGCGTCCGGGGCGCTGGTCTTTGTAATGCTGTTTATCAGGTCGTTTTCCATCTTCAAGAAGGTGGACGCTATCCTGGCTTCGCTGAAAACCGCCTCGGGCAACGCAGAGGAGATTTCCACTCTGCTACGCAATGAGGTGGTGAAGCCGCTGGCGCATATCGGTAGCTTGGTAAAAAACATCCAGAGATGGCTTGATTTTTTCAGTTCAATGTTCAAAAAGCGGGGTAAGGAGGCGAACGATGCATAATCTGTCGGGCGTGGTCGTCACTTCCCGATTGATAACGATACGTTGACATAGCGCTTTCATTTTTGCCGGTCAATAATTTTTACAGGAGGATTGATATGGAACACGGTCAGGAACTAAAGGGGTTGGGTGTCGGTCTTGTGCTGGGCGCGGCTATCGGCCTGGCGCTGGGTATCCTTTACGCGCCCAAATCTGGAGCGGAAACCCGCTATATCCTGAAAGAGCAGGCTCACGAAGCCAAGGATAAGGCGGAAGAAGTCATCGATATGGTAAAAGAGAAAGCCGGCGGGGTGGTGGAAATGGTCAAGGAAAAAGCCGGCTCCGTTCATTTAAAAGAGAACATCTAACCCCCCACACCGAACGTATGCCATGTTCCGCCCACGAGGATTGTCTCGTGGGCGGAACATGTTTTACAAAGCACCGGCGGGCTGCCGGATAAAGCGGCGCTCTCAGCCGGTAATTGGCGGGCTATCGATGACGTAGCCCGATTTTGGGAGGGTACGGATGAGCCGCGGGGCCTGGGACTCGTTCTCCAGTTTCAGGCGTAACCGGCTGATCCAGGTGCGAAGGAGTTGAATGTCGCCGCGGTATTCCGGCCCCCAGACCCGGCTTAACAGTTCTTCATAGGTCATAAAGCGTCCGGCATTTTGTATGAGCTCGGTGAGCAAGCTCCATTCGATGCGGGTGAAAAACAGCTCTTTTTCGCCCGCGAATACCCGGTGTTGCTTGAAGTCCACGCGTAAATCACCATGGGTAAATGTCTCGAGGTTCTTCTTGCCCCTCTCGGCCGCTTCCAGCCTTCTTCTCACCGCTTCAACACGGGCAATCAGTTCATCGGGATTGAATGGTTTTGCCAGGTAATCATCGGCTCCCAGTTTCAACCCGCGGATTTTATCCTCGTCCCTGCTCTTGGCGGTGAGCATGATGACAGCGGTTGTTGAGAAAGCACGCAATTCTCTGAGGGTTTCCAGCCCATCCATGACGGGCATCAGCAGGTCCATAACGATGAGGTCGATGTTGTTGGAGCGGATGAACTCAAGCGCCTCCATGCCGTTTCCGGCGGTAAAAACTTCGTACCCGCAGGCTTTCAGTTTTACGCAGAGAAAATTGAGGATGTGCTCCTCATCGTCCACGATCAGAACCCGGTAACGTTTCATATCCGGGTAAAGAATAGCCCCCCGGATTCGCCATGTCAACATACAGCATGCGGGGCCGGACCGGCTACTTCATTGCAAGCTCATGAGGGGTTTCAACAGACACTAGCCGACGCTGCCGTTCTATCCGCGACTGATTCCCCGTGTCTTGCCTGCGGCCGCACCGGGCGTTCCTTATCCGGTTGACAGCTCATATAGCCGCACTGCAAGCAGTGCCCGAAACGCTCCCTTCCATCCATATCCAGGAAAAGGTCGCCCTTGCAACGAGGACATCCCCTGATTTTCCAACTGGACATATGACACCTCCTCTGGTTATTAGCCGTCCCTCCGCCACTTCATATGCTCGACGCCGGGGTTTTTAGGCCGCGTCCGGCCCCCGGTGAAACCAGCTTTATCAGTTCGATAGTCGCCTTCAACTCGCTAAGAACTCGTTCCATGTCCGCCACAATTAGTTCGGCTTCTTCTACGGATTGTATGCTCACCTTAGTATAATCAACCCACTTTATAGCCATTTTCCCCTCCTTTTTCCGGATGACACAACTCCGCCTTTCTCAATATGGTAATAAACGCGCTATCAAAAAGTCATTAAATTATCCGGTAAATAATTAAATACTTGTGAAGCCCGTAACGGCCTCAGCCGGCTACTCAATCCTTCAGTCGTTAAAAAGGGGGGGCGAGACCCGGCATATCCCGCCCCCATCTGGTTTCTTTATCCCGGATTTTAATAGCGCAGCAATGCCGCCAGTGCCGCCCTGCCCGGCATTTTCTCCGGCTCCAGCGTATAAACGCTGCCCCCTCCAGCAAGTGTCAGAAAAGCGGCCGTGTCCATCAGGTCCTCATCCCAGTTGGTTTTTTCGTCGGACAGGGTAATCTTGCGCCCACCTTCTTCGAACCGGCCCCAACGGGCTGTACCGCTCGCCAGGAACAACACCGCTATCCGCCCGTCTCGTGCTGCCAGAACGACATCCTCCAGTTCGCTGGCGGAAGCCCCGGTGCCGACGGCATCGTGATACAGCGCCAGCGCCTCCTCCCTGGCGCTCTCGAGCACAGGACTGATTATCGCCCAACCCCTCTCTCTCAGCGTGGAGGAACTCATTTCATCTGTATTGCCTTCCAGCCCCGTCTGCAGCAGATAGCGGTAACCGTTAGCCCGGCGATAGATGGCGTGCAGATAGTCTACAGCCGCCAGTACCAACGGGGTGTGCCCTGTTTGTAATAACTTCTGCAAACCCCGGTCCACCTGTTGAAAATAGCGCAGAATGGCGTCTTTCTCGTAAGTTTCGCCCACACCCTGCCCGTGATAAATGGCGCCGTCACCCCCGGCGGAATGGTACTGGAGTTGCTTTTCTGGGTCATCATATCTAACCGCTTCGGCCAGACTGCCGGGTACGCCCTCCAGAACAACCTCGTGCTCGGAGAAACGTGTGCACTGCAACAACCGTACCCGTTTTTGGCTGATAGCCAGTAGGTAGAACAACGCGTCCTCAGCCAGAAGAGAAATCAACGGTTTGATATGGAAACGCTCACCTACTGTCACCAGTTCGTCAAATGTCTGTGGAAGCCGGTAATACAGGAATAAACCCGCTGCCGCAAAGAGCGCCAGGCCATCACCCTGGTGCTGCCAGAAGCCGCCATCCGAAACCAGCTTTGCAGCAGGTTCAAGCAGCTGGCGGGTCGCCCCGGCCCGCAACCCGTATGCCGTCAACCTGTTTTCCGCTTCACGCAGCAGGTTCCGTAAACGTATAGGGTCCTGCTGATTGTCTCCAGTGCGATGTGAGGGCATATAGATAGAAACAACCGGGCCTGTTTGTTTTTGCATCAGCCGGCCTAACTCCGAACTGGAAAATATTTCCACAATCCATCCTCCATTGTAAGATTTCGCACCTTTCCTGCGCCCGAAACCCATTTTATCATGCCGAATCCGCCATTTCTTCCCGCCGATCCCGGTTCTCATGCCTGAATTAACGCACTTATCCCGTTAGAAATTGAAATTTCATAATACTTTAATATTTTTCAGGCTTATGTCATGACTATTTAAGTCCCTTCGATTAGAATACCGGTGAATCCGGAGGTGAGTTTATGCTGGGCGTTAGAATCGTTCCTTTCAAAAATCACTCTGCCAAGCCCGGTCTGGAGCGGCTATTTATGGCTGGGATGTTTCTTTTACCTTTGCTGGTCTTCTCGGGTTGTTTTTCGCTGCCCGGTGAAATAGACGCCGACATGGGCGAGCCATTCAGCCTCAGTATCGGGCAGAAGGCTTCTTTAGCGGGTGATGAG
>CAZPAL010000146.1:0-3721 GCA_964584525.1 uncultured Dehalococcoidales bacterium
ATGGCCGGTCGAGCACCGGCACCAGTGCCTTGGGCGTGCCGCAGGTAAGCGGACGCAGCCTGGTGCCCAAGCCGCCTACAAGTATGATGGCCTTCAAACACCGGCTCCCTGAATGTGCTGCTGTATCAATTCAATCATGCTGAAATTATACCGGAACGGGCAGGACTGGATTATAGCAAATGATAAAGCCGCCTTTCAATTTTGCAGGCTGTCGCCGGCGAGTGTCACTCTCCATAATTGCACCCAAAGCGCTTAGAATCTATAATAGAGCCGGCTGTTTTATTTTTCATTTGAAGGACGCGATTTAATGCCGCCTGTAATCTCGATTGTCGGACGGGCCAGGTCCGGCAAAACCACACTGGTGGAAAGATTGATATCCGAACTCACAGGCCGCGGCTACCGCGTAGCCAGCCTCAAGCATGCGCAGGAGATTCATTTTGACGCCGGCAAGGACAGCGAGCGGCATTTAGCCGCCGGCAGCGCGGTGGTGGGTTTAATAAGCGACAGGCGCATGGTGGTATTACGCCCGGCTGACTCCGAGACGGACCTGCAGGCGATAGCGCGCCACCTGGGAGCCGGACTGGACGTGGTGCTGGCTGAGGGTTTCAAGCAGGGGAACGCTCCCAAAATCCTGGTTAACCGAGCGGAGACAGGCGAACCCCCCGCCAACCTGAAAAGGGTAGTGGCGGTGGCAGGCAACAGCGCGGCTGGTTATGCCGTAAGGCGTTTCGATTTGGACGATTTTACCGCCATCGCAAACTTCATCGAACAGTCGTACATCCTGCCGCAAAGCGAGCGTTTTTCGGTCTGGGTCAACGGCAACCCGCTGCCGCTGATTATGTTTCCGCGCAGGATAATGGCGGGGGTCATTACGGGCATGCTCAAAAGCCTCAAAGCGGAAAGCCCCGTCAGGTATGCTGAAATCCGCCTGGCGCATAAGACGGCGAAAGAGCCTCCACAGGGATAACGGGCTTATTACACATTCTTAAGATACGGAAAGAGGCAGCAATTTGGCTAAGAAGAAAACACCCCGGGTAGCGCGTTCGGTAACGAAACGCCAGCTTTCACATTCCCAGAAACAGCACCGGCAGCAGCGCTTTATCATGGGAGCGGCGATGGCGATTATTGCCGCCGTAGTTATCCTGGTGGGCAGCGGTCTTTACTTCCAGTGGTATTTGCCCGAGGTCAAGCCCAGGCAGCAAATCGTGCTGGAGGTTAATGACCGGCAGTTCACCATGGCATATTTTATCGACGCGCTGAGCTTTCATGCCTCCGGGTACCCCCAGTATGCCTCGTTTTTCGTTGATTCGGTTCTGAACACCCTCGAAGCGACCGAACTGATGCGCCAGGAGGCGCAAAAAATGGGTATCACGATTAGCGACAAGGAAGTGGACGCGAAAATCAAAACGGATGGGCTTGCCGGCAATGCCGCTATGCGTGACTTGGCCCGCGGGCAGCTGCTCAGCCAGAGAATGCGCGACGAATTCTTCGGCACCCAGGTCCCCGCATCAGACATGCAGTGGCATACTCTGGCTATGTTCCTCGAAAGCCAGTCCCAGGTGGACCAGGTAAAGTCCCGCATCGAAGCAGGCGAGGATTTCGCTGCGCTGGCGGAAGAATTATCACTGGAGTCAACCACTCAGAGCAGCAAGGGAGACCTGGGTTTTCACCCGGCCGGCGTGCTCGAATCCCTGCTGAACAGCACTGTCATCGAAGGCGCAGTCATGGGTGCCCGGGTGGGCGTACTGGAGCACGTTCAGGATGAAGAAAAAAGCAAATCTGTCGGCTACTGGCTGATTAGGGTCACGGAACGCACCGAAGCTCTCAGCGGCGCCCGCATTTCCGGAATCCTCGTCGGCAGTGAAGAAGAGGCACTGGTGGTTAAGGCGCGGTTGGATGCCGGCGAGGATTTCACCGCCTTGGCCGAAGAGGTTTCGCTGGTCTGGGACGAAGAGACCGGGGCTGACCGGGGTAATTTCACCACCGACAACACCGAGGTCTTCGTTGAGTACGCTTTAAGTGCCAGCACGCCGCTGAACAGCGTCAGCCATCCCATCCGCGACCCCGCCCGCGGGTCAACCGGCGGTTTCTGGTTATTCGAAGTAGTCGAATCCGGTATCCGGGACATCTCCGAAACCGACCGGGACACGCTAATCAACCAGGCGTTCACCCGCTGGCTCGAAGAAAAACAGCAAGATGAACAGAATACCATCGTTAAGAATATGACCGATGAGATGAAAGCCTTCGCCGCAGCTCGCGTCCAGGCTTAACAGAGGTATCTGATGCGTAAAAAGGAAATCGGTATCGGGTTGCTCGGGCTGGGCGTCATCGGAGGACAGGTTGCCAGGGTGCTGCAGGAGAGAGCGCAGGAGCTGGCTGTTCAGGCCGAAGTGCCGCTGGTGCTGCGAAAAATCAAGGTGCTGCCGGTCGACCTTTGCCGCCCCCAGGCCCAGCAGATGGACCAATCGCTGTTTACGGTGGATGACGACGAGTTTTTCAACACCCCGGGGTTGGATATAATTATCGAGCTCATCGGCGGCGAACAACCGGCGCTGAAATACCTGGGCCGGGCGCTTGATTCCGGCAGGCAGGTGGTTACGGCCAACAAGGAGGTCATCGCCAAGCATGGCATAGAATTGATGCAGATGGCCTCCGAGCGCAGCCTTAATCTGCGTTTCGAAGCGGCGGTGGGAGGAGGAATGCCACTCATCGCGCCCCTGCAGCGGGATTTAATCGTCAACCATATCAACGGCCTGTATGCCATCATCAACGGCACCACCAACTACATCCTCAGCCGCATGTCCCACGACAACCTGGATTTTGCCAGCGCGCTGTCTCAGGCTCAGCAATTGGGTTACGCCGAATCCAACCCTAAAAACGACATAGAGGGCTATGACTCGACCTATAAACTGGCCATTCTGGCTACGCTGGCCTTTCAGAGTCCGGTCAAACCCGATGAAATCCAGCCGGAAGGCATTTCCAGGCTCAGCGCGCGGGATTTTCAGTACGCCCGCGAACTGGGATTCACCATCAAGCTGATGGCTATCGCCAAACAGTCCGATGGTGAAATCGAAGCGCGCGTGCACCCTGTTTTCGTCCCTGAAGACAGTTTTCTGGCGAACGTGGACGGTGTTTATAACGCCGTACTGGTGGACGGAGACCTCACCGGCAAAGTGACCTTCCTGGGTAAAGGAGCCGGCCCGCTACCCACCTCCAGCGCGGTGGTAGCTGACGTGATAGCCATCGCTCACGCCGTCCAGCACGGACAAGCGGGCTTTACCTGGCATCCGCGCGGTGTAAAACGGGTCAAACCGCTGGCTGAGGTTATTACCCGCTATTATATCCGCATGACGGTAGCCGACTGCCCCGGTGTGCTGGCCCAGATTGCCAGCGTGCTGGGCAGCCATGAGATAAGCATCGCTTCGGTGATACAGAAGGAATCTTATGCCGACACCCAGACCGCGGAAATCGTGATTATGACCCACCCGGCCAGGGAAAAAGCGGTACAGCAGGCCTTTACTGAATTCCGGGGGCTTGCCAACGTCAGAGAAATCAACAACTTCGTACGCGTAGAGGACATCACATGAACGACCGTCAAGGATTGCTTTTCAAATACGCGGATTTATTGCCCGTCACCCCGGCCACTCCCATCTTTTCCCTGGGGGAGGGTAACACTCCCCTGGTGCGGTCCCCCCAACCAACCACCAAACACACCCAACAA
>CAZPAL010000147.1:0-3712 GCA_964584525.1 uncultured Dehalococcoidales bacterium
TCTGATGTGAAAAATGTGAGGATAAGGCGCCCCTTGGCTTGCTGCGAAGTTGAATGAAAGGCTCTTGACTGACGGATGAACAAAAATAAGCGCATCCCTTGAGATGCGCTTATTAATTTGCGGGTTACTTCAGCACACACGACGAGAGCGGGATGTCGGTGCGTTCGTTGGCCGATTTACCCACGAACATATAGAAAACGTCTCCCTCCACGACGGAGTTCAACAGGTCGTGGCGGCGCATCCTGACGAACCGCTCCATGCTGCGCTTGTTAAGCACATCCCCCCAAACCTTCATCACCTCGCCGGGAGTCATGGTGTCAAGCTGGGCTTTCATCATGACCATGGGTTCGGGGCAGGTTTTACCGCGCGCGTCCACGGTGGCGACCACCGCCATTTCTTCCATGAGGCACCTCCCTGATGGCTACTCCACCTAAAATATATCAGACCGGGAATTGATGTCAAGATATTTTAAAAAATCAGCCGGAAATGTATTGACATCGCCTGTTATCATACATATAATCTATCAAGATTAAAATAAAATCTTATGATAGGCCGGCCGGGGGACAGAAGCGACCGATGCCTGCCGGGGAGGTGCTTAAAAAGAAAAACGGGAGATTCCTGCCACTTCTCAATATATCCAGAAAGGAGAATGCTGCATGCTCGAATTCATAAAACGGAGCAAGTGGATTATCTTGGGGGGAGCAACGTTTGGGGCTCTTGGGGCGCTGGCGGTAAACTGGGGAAATCCGCTCAACATGGGTATCTGCGTAGCCTGTTTCCTGCGTGATATCGCCGGCGCGCTGAAATTTCAGACGGCGGCCCCGGTTCAGTATATACGCCCCGAAATTATCGGGTTCGCGCTGGGCGCTATGGGCACGGCGCTGGCTTTCAAGGAATGGCGGCCGCGCGGCGGCTCTTCACCTCTCATCCGCTTCTTTTTAGGCGTTTTCGTCATGATAGGCGCGCTGGTCTTCCTGGGTTGCCCGATACGCATGTTGTTGCGCCTCGGCGGCGGAGACCTCAGCGCGCTGGTGGCCTTGGGCGGGTTAATCGCCGGTATCATGGTTGGTGTGGTTTTTCTGAAAAGGGGCTTCACCCTGGGCCGCGCGGTGAAGGTGCCCAAGTTCGTGGGCGTGATTTTGCCGCTGGTCATGGTCGGCTTGCTGATTTTCCTGGTAGCCAAGCCTGCTTTCATCGCTTTCAGCCAGAGCGGACCGGGCTCTCAGGCGGTGCCTTGGGCGCTGGGGTTGGGGTTGGGCATCTTCGTAGGGTTCATGGTGCAGCGCACCCGCTTTTGCTCCATCGGCGGCTGGCGTGATGCCATTCTGGCCAGGGATTTCTACCTGCTCAGCGGACTGATTGCTTTCCTGGTGGCCGTTATCGCCACTAACTACATAGTGGGCAATTTTAGCGATGGCGGAATGGCCTGGGCCAGCGGCGGCGATATCGCCTACCACTGGGGCTTCACGGGGCAGCCTATCGCTTTGCCCTATGTTGACGCTGTCGAGGCCACTAGCTGGCTGCAAACCGCTTTCGGCCAGTATTTCTGGACATTCCTGGGGTTCGGCCTGGTCGGGCTGGCGGCCACTATGATGGGCGGCTGCCCGCTGCGCAACGTGGTGCTCTCGGGTGAAGGCGATGTCGATTCCGGTATCACCGTGCTGGGATATATAGCCGGTGGGGCTATCGCCCATAACTTCCTGACTGCTTCCTCGACTACGGGACTAGGCACCTGGGGGCCGGCGGCGGTGGTGGTGGGGTTGGTTTTCTGCGTGGCTTTGGGGCTGTTCATGCGCGAAAAAGTGTGATAAAATAATAGCAGACATACTATAAGGAGTAATTATGGTTATGGAAGCTACACGGCAGGGGAAACGCAGTTTTGTGGGTGACGGCATCGTCATCTTCGATGACGTCGCTCAGGCTATGAAGGCAGAAAAAACAGTCAGGAACGGCGGCTACGAGGTTAAACTGGTAGCGCCGCCCCCCGAGATGCGCATGGGCTGCGACCTGGCGCTGGAAATCAACCTGGTCGAGCAGCAGGGGCTGGAGCGGCTGTTCAAGGATAAAGAGGTTCACTACAAGAACATACAGCCCCTGGCAAAAGGTTCATCGCGGGTTTGCGAAATTGTCAAGACCACCGATTACGGAAAATGGACTATGGTTAAAGCCGGCAATATGAAGCTGACCTATGAAAAGGACAGCGGCATCATCGTCAATGTTTCCGGCGGCGGTTGCCCTGACATTCCTTACCTGAATGCGGAGATGGTGGATAAGACTTTAAGCCAGTCTCCGTTACCGCGGGACCTCGGCTACACTCTGTGCGCCACCATGTTGCAACGCGCTTACGACGAGGCTGTGTTATTGCATGCAGGGGGGAACTAACCATGTTGCTCCTATTCGGCACGATTCCGGATAAAACCCTGCCGCTGACTTTCGGTCAGGTACGGCAGGAAGGGGATTTTTTACTGGCTGACGGCCAGCGCTTCTCGCGCACCCAGGGCACCGGCGCCATGATCAGCGCGGCGCTGGCCGTCACCACCCACTTCAAGGAAGAGGCGCCTTACGTGCTGGTGGCCGGCGACATCGGCGGCGGCCAAGGTACGCGGGACATCTACCAGTATCTCATCGACCACGTGGCGGAGATAGCTCCCGATATCATCACCCTGCACTATTCGCTGCCCATCATGGCCCTGCTGAAAAAGGCACTCGAGGCCATCAAAGGCTGCGCTAAACGCCCCTTGCTGATTGCCGACGCCGGCGCCATGTATGCCGCCAAGGGGGCGGGGCTGGCCGGGGAGTTCGATATTTTTACCCCTGATTCATCCGAAATCGCCTTTCTGGCAGACCCCAAAGCCACCCATCCGGCCTATATCTCGCATCACCTGTTCGCCTGCGATGCGGATAAAATACCAGACCAGATTGCCGATGCGTTCCGGCTAAACAGCGCCGCCACCCTGCTGATTGTCAAAGGCAAAACCGATTACGTCGCCAGGGGCGGGGAGATAATCGCCACCATTCGGGAACCGGATATACCTAACCTGGAACCCATCGGCGGCACCGGTGATACCATCACCGGGCTGGTGTCCGGCTTGGTGGCGGTCGGGCTGGAGCCGGAAACGGCGGCCGTTTTTGCCTGCCGCACCAACCGCATGGCCGGGAAACTGCTTCAACCCACACCCGCCAACAAGGTGAAAGACCTGATAGACCGCGTCCCCCAGGTATGCAGGGAATACTATTGCGAGTGGAGCGGTGTGTGCTATACGCCGCCGCCGCGGGACTAAGCAAACGAGGAGGTAAAATGTTTGTTGTCGATGCGCTGGGCCTATCATGCCCCTTACCGGTGGTTAAAACCCAGAAAGCCATGAAAGAGCACGCCGGGGAGGAAATCATGGTAAAGGTGGACCTGGTAACGGCCAGGGAACATATCACCAGGCTGGCTGAGGATAAAGGTTATAGGGTAACAGTCAAAAATGACGGGGATGAGATTCATCTCACGCTCACCCCATGCGCCGCATAGGAGAAACATGAAAGAATTGGATTGCCGCAAACTGTATTGCCCGGTGCCGGTGGTTAACACCAAAAAGGTGATTGATGAAGGCGTGGAAACCAGCATCTCGGTGCTGGTGGACAACGTGCCGGCGCGGGATAATGTACGCCGCTTTGCCAAGAATCAGGGTCACGAGGTGGACATCCGGGATGAAGGCGGGGGTGT
>CAZPAL010000148.1:0-3647 GCA_964584525.1 uncultured Dehalococcoidales bacterium
CCTCCGCTCTCCTCGAACGCATCATCCAGGCCAGTTCCAACGAAGGCGATATCGTCCTCGACCCCTTCTGCGGCTGCGGCACGGCTGTTGTGGCCGCCCAGAAACTCAACCGAAAATGGGTTGGCATTGATGTTACCCACCTAGCCATCAACCTCATGCGCACCCGCCTTAAAGACAGTTTCGGTATCGGAGCCGAGGTCATCGGGGAGCCGGTTGATTTGGCGGGGGCCAAAGCCCTGGCGCACCAGGATAGATACCAGTTCCAATGGTGGGCGCTATCCAAGATTTATGCCCGTGCGGTGGGAGACCAGAAAAAGGGCGCTGACAAGGGCATTGATGGCGTCGTCAGCTTCATTGACAGCGCCGACAACGCCGCCAAGCGGGTTATCATCCAGGTCAAGAGCGGACATGTGGGAGCGCCGACCATCCGCGAATTGAAAGATGTATCATCCAAAGAAGCAATGGGAGTGCTCATCACCCTTGAACCGCCCACGACGCCGATGATAAAAGAGGCGCTGGACGCGGGTTATTACCACTCCCCCATCTGGAACAAGGACTACAACAAAATCCAGATTATCACCATTGAGGAGCTCTTGAACGGCAAACAGATAGCCATGCCTCCCCAGGCGCAAACCAACGTCACCTTTGCCAAAGCCCTGAGAGTTAAACGCAAAGAGGGGGAGCAAGGGAGGCTGGGGTAGGCGGTGAAAGCGGGTAAGTGTGATATAATTTCGCTGTGAGTAACCAAGGTGGAGGATGAGATGAATATCAAGAATTTAACCATAAAAGAACTGGATGCATATATCGACTCCAGGATTGAAAGTAAGCTGAAAGAACTCTTGAGCGATCCCGACGCGGGGCTCAAATTAAATCCGGATTTTGTTAAAGAGGTGCAGGAATCCTTCAAACAGGTTGAGAGTGGCGGAAAAACCATCTCCTTACGCCGGTATTGCGAGAAACGTGGCATAACCTTGTAATGGTGTTCATTCTTGAACTGAGCCCCGGAGCCGTCGAGGAACTTGATCGAATCGATCGTAGCGATATGGAGCGGATTATTAAAAAGCTCCACTGGTTTGCCGAACATTTCGATGAGATAAAGTCAGAACGATTGTCCGGTGAACTAAAGGATTTTTTTCAAGTTTCGCGTCGGCGACTACCGGGCCGTTTATTCCCCGGATGTCAATGCCAGGAAGATAATTGTTCTTACTATCGGGCATCGCTCCGAAGTATATAGGCCGGATTAGGGACGAGTGGAATGCCCCTTTGACCCCTCCACCCCGATAAGCTAGAATCTACGGAATGGCATGCGCTAAACCGCGATTCAAGCCCGTTTACTGGAGCATCCTCATCTTTATCCTGGCCCAGATACTGACCTTCGCCGTCGTCTGGCGGCAGGACCCGTTCCTGGAAGAAAACAACATCTACATACCTCCCCAGCCCACCGAGGTCATCGTCTGGCCCACACCCACCACCTTACCCGGCGGCGAAGTCACCACCCCGCCTCCCACGTCCTCGCTGGGGCCTATCCTCATCTATTTCGCCGTGCTGATTGCCATCATCGGCGTCGTATTGGCTTTAATCCCGCTTTCCGCGCTTAAAATAGTTTTTCGGCTGCTTTTCGCCTGGCTCTTCGCCTGGGGCGTCTTCATCCTGCTCGTTTTCTGGCTGCCGCTGTGGCTTACCCTTACGGTTGCTTTCGCGATCGGCCTGCTGTGGCTGCTGCGGCCTAAAATCTGGCTGCACAACCTGGTGATGGTAATCGCCATGGTAAGCGTGGCCGCCGTCTTCGGCCGCCTCGTTTCGCCCTGGACGGCCATGATACTGCTGCTGGCGCTGGCGGTTTACGACTATTTTGCCGTGCGTTTCGGCTACATGCTGTGGATGGTCAACCGGATGTCGCGGGTCACCACCCTGCCGGCGTTCATACTGCCGCGTGACGCCGCCGACCTGAAAGGTAATTTGAGGGATTCGGATGTCGGCCGGATTGCGGCCCAAAAACCGGAGGACAGGGAATTTTCGATACTGGGCGGGGGCGATATCGCCTTCCCGCTGCTCCTCACCGCCTCGGTATATTTTGCCAGCGGGCCGCTTGCGGCGCTCGTCATCGCCGCCGCCTCGCTGGCCGGGCTGATGGCCGCCTACTGGATACAGGCGGTGTTCCTGAAGGGGAAAGCCATACCCGCCCTGCCCCCCATCGCCGCTCTGGCATTGATAGCCTTTTTAATCGTGGGATAAGAGCTTTAGTCAGAGTAGCGGCTTTTAAGCTGCCCGCAGGCGGCGTCTATGTCCCGCCCCAGGCTGCGGCGCAGGGTGGCGTTGATGCCCAGCCGTTTAAGCTCATTTTCAAAGGCCAGCACTACTTCCCGGGCGGGCGGCTGAAAATTGTCGTCGCTCGCGGCGTTGACCGCTATCAGGTTGACGTGGCAGTTCATCCCCTGCACCAGATGCGCCAGTTCCCTGGCCTGCTCCAGGCTGTCATTTACACCGGCCAGCAGGCAGTATTCAAAGCTGATGCGCCGTCCCGACAGGCGCACGTATTCCCGGCAGGCCGGAATGAGCCTTGAAAGCGGATGTTTCTTGTTGAGGGGCATCAGGCGCGTGCGCAGTTTATCGTTGGCGGCATGCAGCGAGACCGCCAGCCCCACCTGCAGAGATTCCCGGCTGAGCTTCTCGATGCCCGGAATCCAGCCCGCGCTGGAGATGGTAATGGCCCGGGCGGCCAGGCCGAAACCCCAATCCGCATTGAGCCGTTCCACCGCCAGCATGGTGTCAGCGTAATTGGACAGCGGTTCGCCCATGCCCATGAAGACAACGTTGCTAACCACGCCCTGGTCCCCCAGCCGGCGGGCGAAAAAAAGCACCTGGTCCACCATCTCGCCGGGAGTCAGGTTGCGCTGAAAACCCTGATCGCCGGTGGCGCAAAAGGCGCAGCCCATGGCGCAGCCCACCTGGCTGGAGATGCACACCGTATAATAGCCGGGTTTGGAAGCCGGCATGAGCGCCGCCTCAATGGTGCGCCCGTCGCACAGTTCCAGCAGGGCTTTCTGCGTGCCGTCCTGACTGGACTGAATCTCAAGCTCCCGCACGCCGTAGAGCTCGATTTCCCCGGCCAGTTTTTCCCTGAGCACCAGCGGGAAGTCCGTCATCTCCGAGCAAGAGGCCGCCCGCTTCTTGTAGACCCAGTTCAGGAGTTGCCTGGCGCGGAACGCCGGCTGAGCCAGCCGCGCCATCAGCGCTACGGCGGAAGCGGGTTCCAAATCGGTGGCGAATACAGGCCGTTCAGGCATGGTTCCGCCCTTCATTCATAAGTTAACCTTTTCCGGCCGCGCCTGTTCGCACCCTGTCAACCCGTTCGATTTCCAGGGTAAGGAAATAGCTGATGACGGTGCGGATGGCCACGATGATGGCCAGGATGACGACCTCTTCCAGACCGGGGTCGGCAATAGTTCGCATTATGTCAGCGGCAATCAGGAATTCCAACCCCAGCAGCAGGTGCCGGCCGAAATCGTAACGAATCTTCTCCAGCGGGAGCGAACCTCTTCCCCTTCCGGCCAGATACCGGAACTGGGCCCGTAAAAAGGCCACCGTCCCCAGCAGAACGCCCCACACCACCACCACCACGCCTATACCGCCTACCACCCAGGAAG
>CAZPAL010000149.1:0-3633 GCA_964584525.1 uncultured Dehalococcoidales bacterium
CGGCTGGGCAGAGGGGCTTTGTAAAGCCCTGTTGCGGGGTCTATGTACACATCGAACTTGATGCCAATCATTCCAGAGGTCATGTTTTTAATCTGGGCGATGGGGTCAATCCAGTGTCCCCAGATGATCCAATCGAAGACCGGCATGAGCAGCAGGAAGGCCACCGGAGCCAGCGCCATGGCCAGCAGGAACCGCAGCGGGCGGCCGAAGGTGTAGATGAAGCGGTCGAAGCGGCCCAGTTCCTTTTCGGGGGGAGGCTTCAGCATGCTGCTCTTGAAGCCTATCAGCAGCCAGTGCAGACCGATGGGCACGATGGCGAATACCCCGTTGAACTTGGAAAGCCCGGCCAGCGCCACCGCCAGGGCGGCCATTTCAAGCCAGCCCTTGAGGTAAAGCCAGAAGGCCAAGATGGTAAAGAACATGACATAAATATCGAGCATGGCCATGCCGCCATGTATGAAGGTCAGGTTTTCCAGCGCCAGCAGCAGGGTAGCCATGAAGGCTACCTTGTGCCCTGCCCCCAGGCGCCGGCAGATGTCATAAAAGAGGCCCACGGCGATGGTACTGAGGATGACCGCCGGCATGCGCCAGCCCCAGGGGTTATCGCCGAATACCTTGATGCCTCCGGCGATGAAAAGTTTGGCCACCGGCGGGTGCTCGGTGCGTTCCGTTCCTTCGCTGTTGACTATGCGCCGCGCATCCGGAACATAATGTTGTTCGTCAAAAAGCGGTTCACCCGGCTGGGTAATGACGGCAATATGAAGGAAGAAGCTGGCGAAAACCAGCATGAAGACGGCGAAATACTGCCAGCGCCCGAAATCGAAGATTTTTTCCTTTATTTTTTCCATGTCCACCAGCTATTCGAGAAGAAGTTCCAGGCCATGGCGATGGCGATGCCGATGAGGTTGGCCACCGTAGGCAGGGGGGTATCTATCCATCCGCCCAAGCGGGTCAGGGACAGGTATATTCCGTATTGTATGACCGCGCCGACGAGGCTGATTAAATTGAACTTGACCAGTCCCCTGAAAAACGCCCCGGCTCCCCTGCCCCGGCGGTCCCCGAAAGTGAAGTAATTGTTGAGGACGAAATTGGTGATGATGGACAGTTCAATTCCTATCGGGGCGGCGATGGCGTCGTAGGGATAAGCCATTCCGGCGTAGGTAGTCAGCATGAGCCTGGTGCCCTCGTTGACCAGCACCCCGCTACCCCCCACCAGGGCAAACTTCATAAGACGCAGCATCTCGCCGCTGCGGCGCATCAGGCTCAGCAGGTGCTTCAGATATTCCTTTTGCTGGTTCAGGTTGAGCTTGCTCTTGCCCTGCTCGCGTACCTGGAACATGAAAGGTACCTCGGTCACCCGGGCCTGCTCCGCCAGCACGATTATCTCAAGCAGTATCTTGTACCCGATGGGTTCCAGTTTGAGTTTTTCGGCCACACCGCGCCTCAGCGCGAAGAAACCGGACATGGGGTCCTTGACGCGCCGGCTGGAGGGCAGCAGCAAATGGGAAAGAAGGATAGCCCCGCTGGAAATAACCTGACGCGTCTTGCTCCAGCCCAGGTTACCGCCTCCAGGCACATAACGGCTGGCCACAGCGATGTCGGCGCCGGCATCCATGGCGCTCAGCAGGGCTGGAATCACTTCCGGCGGGTGTTGCAGGTCGGCGTCCATTACCACCAGTACCGGTGACTGGGAGTAACCGAAGCCATCGGCCACCGCTGTCGCCAGTCCCCTTTTGCCCTTGCGTACCACCACCCTGACCGGATAGGTGTTCGAAAGGGAATTTATCAGGTCTGCGGTGCCGTCGCGGCTGTCGTCATCCACGAAGATTATTTCGTAATTCCGCCCGCCTACCTGATGGTGGATTTTTTTAAGCAGCGGAGCGACACTCTCATGCTCGTTATAGGTGGGGATAATGATAGAGAAATCCCTGGGCAACTTCGGGTTGGGCGCAGCATTATCGGCCATGTTCCAACTATTCTACCACAAAGCAAAAATCGTGTGGCGCAGGCTATTCGCAGATGGGTAGCGGGCTGGAAAGAAGACGCCGCGGGAAAAGCCGCGGCGTCTTCCCTGATCATATGTCAGCGGGATTATGCCTGGTCCCTGGCACGCTTGCGGAAGATGGCCGCTACCGCCACCGCCAGCGCCAGGCCGCCCACCGCCAAGGCTACGATGCCGATGGTGTCATTCCCGCCTCCGGCAGGGGATGTGGTGGCGCGGATAACCTCCGCCTCATGCTTGATAAGCTGCAGCGATTTTTGCATGGGGGCATAGCCGTACCAGTACATGTAGTCCGGATTGACATGGAAAGCCCCCTGGAAGGTGCGCTGCCGGTAGCTAAGGAACATGGTAAAGAGTTCGTTCTCAATGGCGCTGTTGTTGTCGTAGAACTGGAGCAGGTCGGGGGCGTACCCCCAGCTATCAGGAACTTCGAGATAGCCGTCGGTATAGAGTGCGTTCACAATGTTGATTGCCTCCGCCATGAAAGCGTCAGCCTCGCGCAGCAGCCGTTCGCTGGCATCGAACTGCTGAGCTACGAACCCTACGGCATGGCAGCCCTCACAGATAGGTTTCATCTTGTCCCGTTCGGCATCGAATTCCTCTTTGGTCAGCCGGGCAATCCTGGCAGCCGCCACGGCGTCCAGCCGTTCGGTACCTTCGCCGTTCTCATCCAGCACGCCGATAGCCTTCAGTATGACCACTCGGTCGGCCCACCAGCCGGCGTCATCTTCAGGAACCCTGAGCCCCAGGAAACCCCAGGCGGTGATGTTGTTATGGGTGCCGCCGGGCAGGTGGCAATCCTGGCACTTGGGGGCGCGCGTCGACCCGCCGTCAATCTGCCAGATGGTGCCGTGCTTGGAGGTTGACCACATCTCCCACTGGGGATGGTCGAAACCCAGGTGGCAGGTCTGGCAGGCGCGCGGGTCCTGGGCCTCTGCCTTGCTGAAGAGGTGGCGGGTATGGCAGGAATCGCATGAAGCCGTGCCGTACAAAAACTCTCCGGTAGCGATTTCCGCTGCCGTTCTTTCTCCAATTTTATGGCAGCCGGAGCAGCCCTTGTAACCGTCCGGTCCCACCACCGCCGCGGGCTGATGATTAATCATGGGCATGGCGTTCATGGCCGTCCAGGCGACGGCGTGCTTGCCCATCCGGTACGAAGCAACCTGCGTGCTGTGGCAGGGAGCGCAGGTGTCAGGAGTCGGGATTTTGGCGTCTTGGGGGTCGTCGGCGGTGGTGTGTTCCACCCCGTGGCATATGGCGCAGTCCAGGGTGGCGGACATCTTGCTTTCCCGCCACTGGGAGACTATTCCAGGGGACTCGATTAAATGACAGGTGATGCACGTGCTTTCCTGCAGGGATACGTCCGGAACCTCAGCTTCCGCTCCCTGGGTAAAAGCCATCGCCAAGCCGAGTCCCGCCAAGGCGATGAAGAGCAGGGCCAGCCTGATTCCCAGTTTTTTACTCACAAGTGCACTCCTTTCTGCCGCACGCCCGGGTCAATGCTCTGCCGTGATTATGAATAACTGCCGCGCTGAAGTCAATACATTTAGGCTCAAATAGGTTAAGTTTTTATTACATTGTTGTTGTCCAGCGAAAATGTCACTCTAACTGTTCAGCGAAAATGTCACCCT
>CAZPAL010000150.1:0-3499 GCA_964584525.1 uncultured Dehalococcoidales bacterium
CAGGCGGTGGCGGCGGCCGTCTTCCTGGCCCGGCAGGGGGCGAGCAAGGATGATATACTGAACTACGTTTGCCGGCGTTACCATTATGACAGCGAACTGTACCGTTTCCACCTGCGGCGCGCCCTGGCCGACATCCGCGGCGAGTGGGGCATGTTCGAATCCTGCCAGGACACCGTGCCGCCGGCGCTGATAATATTTCGCGAATCCAGGGATTATGAAGATTGCATCCGCCAGGCGGTTGGGCTGGGCGGGGACGCGGACACGCTGGCCTGTATCTGCGGGGCCGTCGCCCAGGCTTTTTACCGGGTCATCCCGCCGCATGTCATCGCGGGCGCTAAAAAGCGCCTGGATGCACCGCTCCTGGCCGTTACAGAGGAGTTCAACCGGCGCTACCACCTTTAGGCAAGCCGGCTGTCGCGGTGCGGGTTTATGATAGTCGAAGAGTAAGCTAAGAATAGGATAAAAGTGTGGCTGGTAATAAAATCATCTCCAAATCCAAATATATCAGCGGACTGCAATGTAAGCGGCTGCTCTGGGTGGCGGTCAATGATAGAAACCGGCTGGGCGAGACAAACCCGGCTACTCAGCGCGTCTTTGACCAGGGGCATGACGTCGGCCGCCTGGCGCAGCAGCTTTTCCCGGACGGGCTGGCGCTTGATGAGGACTTCGCAGCCAATCTAAAAGAGACCCGGGAGGCGTTGAGCCTGCGGCGGCCGCTTTTCGAAGCCGGCTTTCTGGCAGGCCGCCTCTTCTGCCGGGTGGACGTGCTGTGCCCGGGAGAGGACGACACGTGGGACATCGTGGAGGTGAAGAGCTCGACCGAGGTCAAACCGGAGAACCTGCACGACGTCTCCTTTCAGCGCCATGTCTGCCGGCTGGCCGGGCTGACCATCGGCCGCGTAAAAATAATGCACATCAATAACCAGTACGTGCGCCGTGGCGGGCTGGACCTGGCTGAACTGTTCACCATCGAGGACGTCACCGACTCACTTGACGAGTACACGGCCGGCATTGAAGAGCAGATAGCGGATATGCTGGATTGCATAGACTCCGGCGCCTGCCCCGACGCCATCATCGGGCGCGGCTGCGACCAGCCCTATGCCTGCGCTCTCAAGCCGGAATGCTGGGCCGTCCTCCCCCCGCAGCACGTTTTCACCCTGAGCCACGGCGGCAAGCTGCCCGAGGAACTGCTGTCGCGCGGCATCACCGATATCCGCGACATTCCGCCTGAGTACCGCCTCAGCCAGAAGCAGCACATCCAGCGTGACTGCGCCCTGTGCGGCCAGCCCCATTTCGACCTGCAGGGGGTGCGGGCATTTCTGGAGAAGCTGGAGTATCCGCTTTATTTTCTGGATTTTGAAACTTTTCAGGCGGCGGTTCCGCCATACGACGGCAGCCGGCCTTACCAGCAACTCCCCTTCCAGTACTCGCTGCACGTGCTGAGGGCGCCCGGAGAGAACCCGGAGCACTATCACTACCTGCACGACAACCGGGAGGACCCGCGCCCCCAATTACTGGCTGAACTGGGGCGCGCTATCGGCAGGACGGGGAGCGTGCTGGTCTATTTTCAGGCCTTCGAGGAAGGGCGGCTCAAAGAGGCGGCGGAAATCTATCCCGAGCATCAGCAATGGATAGACAACGTGCGCGCCCGCATGGTGGACCTCTATGCCCCGTTCAGGGGTTTTCTCTATTATCATCCCTCCCAGCGTGGCAGCGCTTCCCTCAAACAGGTTATGCCCGCCCTGACCGGCATCGGCTACGACCAGCTGGAAATCAACGAAGGCGGGCTGGCCAGTTTCAAATACCTCGAGATGGTGGCGGATGGTTTGAGCCCCGCCGAACGTGGCGAAATCCGCCGCAATTTGCTGATTTACTGCGCCCAGGATACCGGGGGCATGATTGCCATGCTCGAACGCCTGCGGCAGATGGCGGCGGGGCAGCCGTTATGACGAGATTTCCCGCTCCGCCTTGCCGGGGGGTGCCCCGGTGGGTTATATTTGTTGGCTGAATTCCGGGTCGGGAAAAGCCGGGGCGTCATTCAGCCTGGAGAAGTGCCGGGAGGACTTGTTTATTAACGGGCAACAGCCAGCGGAAAGGAACCGGATTTGTCGGGAATAATCAGATTGGCGGGACCGGTTTAATCCATGCCTGATCCTTCCCTTATCGGTCTTATCGTCGTTTTTATCTTTGCCATAGCGCTGGGTTTTTCCAATGGTTTCAACGACGCCGCCAACGCGGTGGCCACCGCTATCGGTACGCGGGCGGTATCCCCCCGGCTGGCGGTTGGACTGGCGGCCGTCTTCAATATGCTGGGCGCCTTCACCGGCCTGGCGGTGGCCAAGACCATCGGCAAAGGCATCCTTGTCCCCGAAGCTATCACCATCCCCACCGTCATCGCCGGGGTGGTTGCAGTGGTGCTGTGGACCGCCTTCGCCACTCTCAAGGGGCTGCCGGTCAGCATCACTCATGGGCTGGTGGCCGGTCTGGCCGCTGCTGGTATCGCGGCGGAGGGTATTCAGGCCGTCGTCTGGAGCGTGCTCCAGCGCATCCTGGCGGCGGTTGTCACCGCCCCGCTGCTGGGTTTCGTGGCCGGCTTCGTCATGATGACGCTGCTCTACTGGCTGCTGCGTTCCCAGGTGCCCTCGCTGCTGCGCACGCTTTTCAGCCGCCTTCAGGTTTTTTCGCTGGCCTTCGTGGCCTACAGCCACGGCAAGAATGACGGCCAGATGCCCATCGGTGTCATCACCATGGCGATGGTGCTTTTTTACCAGGACCCCAATTTCTGGGACCGCATCAACTTCGCCGACCCCCTGGGAAGGTGGATTATCATCATTTCGTCCCTATCCATCAGCTTGGGAACGGCTCTGGGCGGCTGGCGGGTTATTCGCACGCTGGGAACCAAGGTGACGGCCATGGACCCCATCCAGGGATTCAGCGCCCAGACGGCAGCCGCCCTGGTAATCGAAGGCGCCTCCGCGCTGGGTATACCGGTGAGCACCACTCACACCGTCAGCACCTCCATCATGGGGGTGGGAGCCACGCGCCGCCTGTCGGCGGTGAGGTGGGTGGTGGCCAGGGAGATGACCATGGCCTGGATTATCACTTTCCCGGCCTGCGGCCTGCTGGGCTTCGTCCTCTCGCTGTTGCTCGGCAAAATATTGTAAGCATAACAAAAGGAGCGGGCATCTCGTCCGGATAAGTTCCACCTCCCCTCTCCTCCTGACCGTCACCGGCAAGTGTTTACGGCTTCCTGATACCGGTTCAAACAAGACTGCTCGAAACGAACTGATTGCGTTCCGTCGTTCCAATTCCAGATGTAAGTGAATGTTCACATATATCTGCAACCGAACAGCACGGCATTCATGCCGTATACTAATATGATGTAATGTTATTACATGTTATCATCCATCCCCTTGACAGGGCAGGGATATGTGGTATAATGTGAACACTGGAATACATTAACAGCGCAAGTTTACCCTCCGTTTCCGCCCTGAAACCC
>CAZPAL010000151.1:0-3415 GCA_964584525.1 uncultured Dehalococcoidales bacterium
GGCACCAGGTCGCTCACCGGACCGTAAAGCTGCGGGATGAGGCGAAAATCATAAACGTGGGGGGGATGCAAAAGGATAAGGTCAGGCTGGCGCATAATTAAGCGGTCTCCGTGGTAAATTCCAATTCAATATTCGCCCGCCGCGGGCAGCCCGCCGCGGGACAGGTTTGCCTTGAAACGGCGGTTAACTCAGTTTGAGCATTATCAGCGAGATGGCCACCAGCAGCACCACCAGCAGGATGGTGAACTGGAAAAGCAGCTTTTCCGTGCCGCGCTTGGTGCGGTACACCGAATCGGCCTGACCGAAGATACCGCCCAGCCCGCCGCCCTTGCTTTGCAGCAGCACCACGATGATGAGCGAAACCGAAAGCACTATCTGCGCCCAGATAAAATAAGTCAGCATCTGATTATCCTTCTCCCAATTCCTCTGTGATAATTTCCGCGGCCAGGTTGGGGTTAGCCCGTCCCTGGGTTAAACGCATGACCTGGCCAACCAGAAACCTTACCGATTGTGTCTTGCCCGCGCGCCAGTCGGCCACCGCCTGCGGGTTGGTGGCAATGGCCTTTGATGCCGCGTCCTTCAAAGCAGCGCGGTCGCTGATTTGAGCCAGCCCCTTCTCGCGGATGATATCCACCGCCGCCGAACCGCTCTGGAACATCTCCTCCAGCACCGCCTTGCCGGTGGCGGCTGTAACCACGTCCCGCGCCACCAGCAACATAAGTTCCGCCAGGCCGGCAGGGCTGACCCGGGCGGCAAAGGCCTTGATATCGCAATTTGAGGCGTTCAGGATACCGCTCACCGGCCCGGCCAGCCAGTTGGCGGCGTCCTTGGCCGTCAGCGGGCTTTCAAGCGCGCCTGCCAGCTCCTCGAAGTAATCCGCCAGGTCGCGGCTGGAGGTCAGCAGCGCGGCGTCATACTGCTTAAGTGCGAAATCAGCCGTCAAGCGGTCCCGGCGGGCGTCGGGCAGTTCAGGCAGGGAAGCCCGCACCGCCTCCACCCAGGCCTTGTCCGGCATGAGGGGCGGCAGGTCGGGCTCGGGGAAATAGCGGTAATCGTGGGCGAATTCCTTGCTGCGCTGGGAAAGGGTTTTACCCTCGGCCTCCAGCCAGCCGCGGGTTTCCTGCACGATGCGTCCGCCGCCGGCCAGCACCTGGCGCTGGCGGGCGGCTTCATATTCCAGCGCCCGGAAGACAGCGCGGAAACTGTTCATGTTCTTCACTTCCACCTTGGCCAGCAGCTCTTCGGAGCCGGCCGGGCGGATGCTGATATTGGCATCACAGCGGAAGCTGCCTTCCTCCATGTTGGCCCGCGAAACCCCCAGGTACCACAGGATGGTGCGCAGCTTCACCAGGTACTGGCGCGCCTGCTCCGGCGAGTGCATATCCGGCTCGCTGACGATTTCCATCAGCGGAATGCCGGAACGGTTGACGTCCAGCAGGGAATAACCGCTGCCGCCGCTGCCGTCGCTCCTGTGCAGCAGCTTGGCCACGTCCTCTTCCATGTGCACGCGGGTGATGCCGATGCGCCGGGTTTCGCCGTCGGCTTCCACATCCAGCCAGCCGCCGCAGCCGATGGGCTGGTCATACTGGGATATCTGGTAACCCTTCATCAGGTCCGGGTAGGGGTAGTTCTTGCGGTCGAACTTGGTGTAGTCCGAGATGCGGCAGTTGAGGGCCATGGCCGTCATCATGACGTATTCGATGGCCTGGCGATTGATATTGGGCAGCGTCCCGGGCAGCCCCAGGCACACCGGGCAGACGTGGCTGTTGGGCGCGCTGTCGGCATAGTCGGCCCCGCAGCGGCAGTACATCTTGCTGGCGGTGCTGAGCTGGGCATGAACTTCGAGCCCGATAACGTTCTCGAAGCGGGTGGCGATATCGACTGACATAACCCGAACAGTATAGCAAGACCACCCCTGCCTGACAAGAACGGCGGGTTATTCAAAGGGGGAGCTTTATGCTATAATTTTTCCCGTGTCCCCCCGGGAACAGGCATGGGGCTGTAGCTCATCCGGGAGAGCGCCTCGTTCGCAACGAGGAGGTAAGGGGTTCGAGTCCCCTCAGCTCCACCATTCCGGAAAACCAAGAACTTCCATGAAGTTCATCGGAGACTCTAGGCGTCCCACAAAGTTTTTAGCTGTTAGCCTATAGTGATATCGGTCTTTTTATTTACGTCCAGGCCTTTGGGGATATCCAGCGTGGCCTGGAGGTACCAGTTATAGCGAGGAGCGCTCCCCATCAACCCAGCCGTTGCCTGGGCAAACTGGAACACTGCCCCGGTAGCACCGGCCGCGGTTGGCATCTGCAGCCCCGCCAGGATATCCTCAGGGATTTTTATAGCGAAGGCATATTCTTTGGAACCGCTATATTCCCTCTCGCCGTCGAGTTGCTGCTTGAAGTCATATATGCGCGTGGTCTCGGTTTCATTGGTGTAATGGCCTTTGCTGTCGCGGCGCCGGACCGTGGTTTTCCTTTCGCCTATGAGCGATACTCTAAATTCATTGGCGGGAGCGGGCTTGTCGACCACCAGGGTGGCTGTCCCGGTGATAGTTTCTCCTGGATTAAAGTTGGACTTGGAAATAATGATATTGGTTTTCCCCTTGCTGAAAAGACCCATTCTCTCCTCCTTCTTTAGCAAGCCATAAAGACTAACACGGCTTCGGTGTTATCTTATCCCATCATGCCTGCATCTTCAATAGACCGAGAGGCTTACTTGTTCAGAACGATTTAAAAGCTTAAAATGGTGCTCGGTGGACGCTGAAATAGTCACAGCTATCGCTTTAGGGATTGGACTGGCTGCCAGTGCCGGATTCAGGGTCTTTGTTCCTATGCTCGTAGCCAGCCTCGCTGCCCATTTCGGGCTCTTTCCGGCTCAGGAAAGTTTCTTGTGGTTGGGCAGTTGGCCAGCCATGATTTGCTTTGGAACTGCGACCGTTATTGAAATAACGGCCTATTATGTGCCATTTGTGGATAATCTGCTGGACTCCATTACCACGCCTCTGGCTGTAGGCTCAGGTACTTTGTTACTTACTTCGGTACTCCCCATAGACAACAGTTTGCTCAGATGGTCAACCGGTTTTATTGTTGGCGGAGGAGCCGCTGCGACAGTGCAAATCGGTACGGTTTTAACCAGGCTGACTTCTTCAGCTACAACTGGAGGAACCGCCAACCCCGTAGTAGCCACGGGAGAACATGCTGCTGCGGTTGGTACCTCAGTACTCTCGTTATTTATTCCATTGATTGTGGTATCTCTGCTACTGGTAGGTGTTATAATTTTGTTTATCATCTTCCGCAAACGAATACTTCATAGAAAAAACCGCGATATACCTTCGAATTTGACCTGAAGGGGTTCGAACCGAGATAGCAAAAAAGCAAAGAGTAGCCGTGCCGCTCCAACTATTGTATACTGGACTCCA
>CAZPAL010000152.1:0-3415 GCA_964584525.1 uncultured Dehalococcoidales bacterium
ATCCCTGAGGTTGGCAAAACTGGTCATCAGCTTCCCGGCGGTAAGGTCGTAACCGTTGATTTCCTTGGCTATTTGATGAGCACTGGGTTTGTCGCCATAATTCCAGTCCAGTTTGAGAATGGAGTCCGGGTTTGCGCCGCCTTCAGCCGCATATAACTCGCGCAGCTTGAGCATGATTCGGTTCATTATCCAAGCATCATCCTCAGCTTCACCGGGGGCGTCGGCTGCTCTGTAGCGCCATTGCATCCACCTGCCGCTGTTGGTTACGCTGCCCTCTTTTTCGAAGGAACATACGGCTGGCAATAAAAACACCTCGGTGTTGATATCGGCTGGATTAACACCCGGGCGCTTCCAGAAGTTGGCCGTTTCAGTATGCCACAAATCAACGGCCACCAACCAATCCAATTTGCCCAGCGCGCGGCGTTCAAGGTTAGAATTGGGTCCGCCCACCGCCGGATTCTGTCCCCACACCATGAAACCCTTGATGGTACCCGCGTCCATGGCTTCGAAGAGGGCGATATGGGAATAGTCCTTGCCGGCCTGTATCTTGGGCAGGAAATGATAGCCGAACTGATTGTCAGCGGTGGCGTTGGCCCCATACCATGCCTTGAGCAAGCTTATCACATATTTAGGGCGGTTTTTCCACCAGTTCAGGCTTAACGGATCCTTGCTGACCGGGGTGACCCGCTTCAGGTGAGTCTGGAGGTCCACATCGGCTTCCAGGAACATCGGAAGGTAACCGGGCAAGATGTGGTAAAGCAAGGCGTAATCGGTTGAACCCTGAACGTTGGCTTCACCGCGCATGGCCGCGATGCCGCCGCCGGCCACGCCGATATTACCCAGCAACAGTTGCAGGATGGAATAGGCTCGTATGTTCTGGGCGCCTACCGTATGCTGCGTGGTTCCCATGGCATAGAGGATAACTCCTGCCTTGCCGGTTCTGCCTGTTTCGGCATAGGCAGCACAAAATTCCAGGAATTTATTTTGTGGTGTGCCCGTAGTGCTGCTGACCAGTTCGGGCGTATAACGCGAGAAATGGCGCTTGAGAATCTGATAAACGCAGTTCGGGTCTTTAAGCGTCTTATCTTTTATGGGCAGGCCGTTCCCGTCAAGCTGGTATTGCCAGTTCGCTTTACTGCCGTACCGGCGTTTGGCATTGTCAGCTTCGTTCAAAGCGCCGCTGTATCCGGAGAATAGTCCGTCCAAATCGGCCGGGCCTTGATAATTGGCATTGATGAGGTTAGGCGCATTGGTATATTCGGTGATGTAGGTCAGGTTGAAGTTCTGGGGATTTTGATCTATCTGACCAATTACATAGTTAATCATACCACCTACGAAGGCGATGTCGGTCCCGGAACGTAACGGGGCATAAAGGTCGGCTTTGGCCGCGCTCTGGGTGAAGCGGGGGTCGGCGCAGAGAATTTTGGCCCCTTTGGCTTTGGCTTTCATTATGTGCCCGAAGCTGGCCGGATGATTGGATGCGGGATTGCCTCCGATGATAAAAATACCGTCGGCATTGGCAATATCGTTCCAGTGACTGGTCATGGCACCCCGTCCGAATGTTTCCGCCAAACTGGCGACTGTGGGAGAATGTCATATACGGGCGTGGTGCTCCAGGTATACGATACCCAGTGCCCTGGTCATCTTGGCCAGTAGATAACATTCTTCGTTATCGAGCGCCGAGCCGCCCATGTTGGCGATGGCTTCCAGGCGATTCACCGTTCGGCCCTGGCTGTCCTGGGAAATGAAGCCTGCATCGCGCGTTGTCTTGATGTTACGCGCAATGCGGTCGATAGCCCACTCCCAGTCCTTCTCTTCACAGTCGCTTTCTCCGGGAGCCCGGTAAAGAACATTCTTCAGTCGCCTTTCATTATCGGCAGCAAGCTGGCGAATGGATTGTCCTTTGGAGCAGCCGCCACCGTTGTTGATGGGGTGCTCGGGATCCCCTTCGATGTTGGTCACCTTGCCGTTTTCGGTGGCGACAATAAAGCCGCAACCCGTCCCATCATAGGGACAGATTGTGGTAGTTTCACCGATCTGTTTTTTCAAGGGTTCCTGCTTCAGCGACCTGGCCATGACCGGTTCGTCTTTGAGCGCACCCAGTACGAACAGGCTTCCCAGCCCGGCGCTTGAAGCCTTTAGAAAGCTTCTACGACTTAATTCCATGAACTCTGCTTGCCTCCTTCATAAAATTTGGTTCATTCGGGAATAAAAAAAGACTACCTCGAGTCGGGTAGTCAAATAAATGCGTTAAACCGCCAATGCATCCGCCAAGCCCGCGGATTTACTTCGCAACCAAACCACCTGTCGAGAGATGACAACATAACTATCCTATATTATATATATAGCAAGTTGTCTTCTTCCCTAAAACAGGTGGCTCGGATGTTTCCACCCAAACCTTCGGGGCTCACTGCCCACCGGCTGAAAAACCATGCCGCAGAACGGTTTAGGTCAGACAGCACGAAGATCGGGGCTATTCTACTATAATCGTAAAAATATTGTCAACCAAATATACGCAAGCCCCCGGCATGAGCTCTTTTTTTACATTGGCCCGTGATGGACCCATCCCCCATTTGACAGTTCGGGCTGCAGCCTCAATAATGAGGTATCTGCGCCGGGAGTTGAGAAATGAGTCGCCCTTATGTCCTGTTAGGTTTCGTTCTATGCACGGCCGGGGCTATCCTCATGCCAGTTTTCTATTTTATCGTAGGTTCCAGCGCACTGGCGGCTGTAGCACTCTCAGCCGTCATGCTGGGATTCACATCGCTGGCTCTATCCGGCGCGCGGCCGTACGTTTCCCCGGAAACCTGTCGTCTTTTACTTAATACCGGCATGGAAAATACAGCAGCTTTGCTCGAGGAACTCGGATTACGCAACAAAGCTATTTATCTGCCTCCGTCCGGCACAGACAGACCGGCAAAGGCGGTGATACCCCTCGGGGATGGCTCTCTTCCTGATGGCTTGGATTACTCTTCTGACCGCTTGATAATCCGCAGCGGGGCCGCCAATCAATCCGTCGCCATCGCAGTTACAACGCCCGGTGGCGCTTGCTTGCGGATGCTTGAGGCCAGACCGGGCACTGCCGCCACCGACATTGAGTCGGCTCTGCTCTATTTGCTGACGGGGGTGCTGGATATCGCCGACGGCGCCAGCGTGCGAGCAGAAGGGGATGGATATCTGGTCGAGATTCGTGGCAGCCGCCAGCTGAGCCCGGATGCCTGGTATCACTACTGTGTGGGAAGCCCGATGGCGTCGATTGCCGCCGCCGTCACCAGTTATAGCCTGAACAAGCCGGTGATTATCAGGGAAGAAGCGGCGTCCAGGGCGAGGATACGTATCAGGCTGGAGGTGCTGGGCTGAAGATATACAACCACCTCATGTTATATCTGGCGCTGGCCTTCGGGCTGCTCAACTC
>CAZPAL010000153.1:0-3279 GCA_964584525.1 uncultured Dehalococcoidales bacterium
TGTGTTGGGTGTGTTTGGGGTTGTGTGGGACGAACGCACGAAGTATCCGGGGTTAGCGGAGTTTTCCCCGAGGTGTCCATTCTGGAGGCCATAGAGGATGGCCGAAGAACCCGGGACGGGGCGAAACCGGGAAGCCGGAACCCCGCTGTGCTAGACTATCGGAATGGAAATTTTACCTCTCATCGACACCCACGCCCACCTGGATATGGAACATTTCGACTCCGACCAGGAGGCGGTGATTGAGCGCGCCTCACAGGCGGGGGTAAGCGGCATCATCACCGTCGGCATTGACCTGGCCACCAGCGGCCGGGCGGTAGCGCTGGCTCAAAGCCATCCGGGCATACGGGCGGCGGTGGGAATACATCCCCAGGAAGCAGGGAAGTGCCGCCCGGACGACATCGCAAACCTGGCCGGGCTGGCGGCATCGCCGGAGGTAGCGGCCATCGGGGAAATCGGGCTCGATTTTTTCCGGGATTACGCCCCCCACGCGTCTCAGATTACGCTGCTGGAAAAGCAACTGGAACTGGCCTGGCGGATGGCGCTGCCGGTGGCGATTCATTGCCGGAGGGCGGAAGATGAATTGTTGCCGTTGCTGGCCGCCTGGAGGAGCAATTGTGGAGTAGCTTCTCCGGGGGTGATTCACTGCTTCAGCGGCAGCCTTGAGACAGCCGAAAAATATCTGGGTATGGGGTTTTATATTTCCCTGGGCGGATACATCGGTTACCCGTCATCAAAAGGGCTGCGCCAGGTCATACGCAGCCTGCCGCTGGACAGGTTGCTGCTGGAGACCGATTGCCCTTTTCTCCCCCCCCAGAGCCGGCGCGGGCAGCGCAACGAACCGGGCTTCCTGGCGGAGACGGCGTGCCAACTGGCGGAAATCAAGGGGTTGGAGGCGACCGAAACAGCCGCCACGACGTCCGCAAACGCCGTCCGCCTGTTCAAAATAGAAATCAAAGGTTAGCCGAGGGGCAGATATCGTTCAGCGCGCAATGCGCATGCCGGGGGCGGCGGGCTAAGCACACCGCCCGGCCGTGTTCAATCAGCAGGTAGGGGAAGGAACCCCAAATCCGGCGCGGGATAAGCTTCATCAGGTCCTTCTCAATTTTTTCCGGGTCGCTTTCACTGCTCAAACCCAACAGGTTGGAAAGACGGCGCACATGAGTATCCACCGCGATGCCTTCAATCACCCCGTAGGCATTGTAAAGCACGATATTACCGGTCTTGCGCGCCACGCCCGGCAATTGAATTATCTCCGCCATAGTGCGCGGCACCTGCCCACCGAAACGCTCCAGCATCACGCTGGCGGCGCCCATGATGTTTTTAGCCTTGTTGTGGTAAAAACCGGTGGCGTAAATCAGACGTTCCAGTTCGGCCACGTCCGCCGAAGCGTAATCCTCGGCCCTGGGATAGCGCTTGAACAGAGCCGGGGTGACCCGGTTGACGCCGACATCGGTGGACTGGGCCGAAAGGATGGTAGCCACCAGCAGTTCCAGGGGGTTGCTGAAGTGCAACGCAATGCCGGCTTCGGGATATACCAGCTCAAGGCGTTTTATTATTTCCGCCGCGCGCGCCCGTGGTGTATCAACCATCTGGAAGCATTCCCTTAAGTAGTTTTCGCATCGCAAGATTCTGGCTGAGCGGCGGCCGGAGGCAGCCTCTGAGTGGCCGCCTGCCAGTCTATGGCAGCAAAAAAGGCGTCCACGTAGGCCGCGCGCTTAAGGCCGTAATCAAGCATGTAGGCATGCTCGAACACGTCCAGCACCAGGATGGGAGTGCAGCCGGCTGGATGGCCGCCGTCATGCTCGTTTATCCACTGGTTGAACAGTCGCCCGTTACGGCCGTCGTAATAAAGAATCACCCAGCCGATGCCGCGCATGGCTCCGCAAGCCCGAAAATCTTTTTCCCAGGCCTCGAATGAGCCGAAAGCCTGCTGGATTCTGAGCGCCAATTCGCTGCCTGCATCAGGCCGGCCGGCACCCCCCAGGTTTTCAAAATAGTATTCATGCAATCGCATGCCGTTAAACTCCCAACCCAGCCGGCGCTTGAGTTCGGCATATTCGGGCACGGCCGTACCGCCGGCAGCCAGCATGGCGGCCAGCCTGTCCATCAGCTTGTTGGTGTTGTTTACATAACCCTGATATAGGGTGAAATGATTGTTCAGCAGCCCAACGCTGAAACCCGGCAGCCCCAGCAATTTGGAATAGTCTTTAACCGTATAAACCATAATCATCTCCTGAATAGATAATTTAGAAACCCCCGAGGTTTTAGCCCCCGTCCAGCGAATGATGCTCTTTGGCCGCAAACCAGAATGCCGGGTTGGTCATATACTCATTGAAATCCAGCAGTACCAGGTAGTGGCCTTTTTCCTCAGCTGCCAGAGCGGCGTAAAAGTCTTTCTGGGCCTGGTCGGAAGCCTCCTCAAAGCGCCCCCGGTACAATTCGTAGGAAGCGTTCTCCATTTCGAGCGCCTTCTCAATCGCCTCAAGTTCCGTTTTGGCGGCCACCGGATGCGAACCCAACTCAGCCACCCAGCCGGCAAAGATAGTCTTGATACCCTCCCCCAGCCCCTGGCCCTTCACCGGCGGGGGCCAGCCCCGGGCGCGGCTGATAGCTTCATGAACAGATTCGAATCGCTGACGGTGGTCGGCCTCTTCCATTGCCAACTGGATGAAGAGTCGCTTGCCCGGAATATTCTGCATCAAAGCAGCATGTTCGGTATAGTAACGCTGGCCGTCGATTTCCATGCGCACGGCGTATTGCAGTGCTGCCAATAATTTAGAGCGCTGATCCGTCATCTTTCCCCTTTCAATTCAATACGTACTCCGAAACCAACCCCGGTCATCAAATAATAGACTGAAACCGGTGAAATAGTTCTCAAATACGCGGCGTTAACATTAAATATTTGTGACACGCCACTCCCCAGCGGCCCCCGCCCGGAGGCGCGGTAAAGGGGAGCTAAGCGTACCGGCGTGTTTCTAGCAGCAGCACGTACCCGGTTTGTCACCGCACAGGTATTTATCCGGATTGCGGTCGAAAGATTTTTTGCAGGATTCGGCGCAGAAATAATATTTTTTGCCTTTGTACTCCGAAACCGCCGCCGCCTTCGCCTCATCCACTGTCATCTTGCATACCGGGTCCAAAGCCTTGGCCATATTACAATCCTCCTTTAAGAATTGGGATAAACCTTGTAGCCGCGCAGGCGCAGGGAATTGGTAACCACGCTCACCGAACTGAAAGCCATGGCCAGCGCGGCCAGCATGGGATTGAGAAAACCGTAGC